>JANOJO010000504.1:0-3911 GCA_031418795.1 Bacteroidota bacterium
CCAGACACCTCAAAAGGTCGATGATGAAATGACAAGATATGGTCTTAATTTAACTGGTACGAATATCATTTTTTTAATAGAGCAAAGTAAGATTAAATAAATCTATTTCTTCCCAGACGAGTCTCCTCCCGAACTAAATGAAAGCCGGGTTTAAAAACTCTCAGGAGGGACTCGTCGCTTAGTAAGATTACAAGGAATTTATATGCGGAGGATTATGTAAAGAATAAATTTGAGTATGACGAGTCACACCTGAGATTCTTTTAAACTGTAACTTAATACAGATCGAAAGGAGACTCGTCAGGAAAGAAGAAAATTATTTTATTTTGAACCATTCTTAATTTATGTTCAACGTATAACCGTCACCCTTAAAAAAGTGGCCGGTATAGAAGTGGTATTTTCCGTGGTACTTTTGTTTTGACTTTTAAACAGAACTTCTAATTCATTTTGTAGATCCAAAGCCTTACCATTCTTTTCAGCTGCTTCAAATGCATTCATGGTGGGACCGTAATAGGTTTTAAACGTGTTAACAAGTTCTGATGGTGTACATAGGGCGTTAAATGTAAACGTATCCTTACTGAAGGATATATTTTCTTTTGTTACGCCGGCGTTACCAAAACGTTCAATAACATTGTCCTCTATACCCCACAACATAGGGCTAATGAAACCTTCCGGCGGTGGTGCTGTATATGCAGAGCTAATCTTAAGAATTTGTGCTACCAGTGTGGGATCTCCAGGTATCCAGTTTCCCATTACTATTCTTCCACCCGGACGTGTGACACGAACCATTTCCTTTGCTACATCAAATGGCTTTGGTGCAAACATTGCACCAAAGATGCTTACTACGAGATCAAAAGACTGATCTTTCAGTTCATTCAAATCTGTTGCATCACCTTCCTGGAAAGTACAATTTGTAAGCCCTTCAGTTTTTGCCCGGATGTTTCCCGCTTCAACGAGATTACTTGCTATATCAACACCTAAAACATTGGCTCCGAGTTTTGCTTCAGGTATTGCCGTGGTGCCATCACCGCAACCGAGATCAAGAACGTTAAGGCCTTTGGTGATTTCCAGTTTGGCTACCAGCGCCGCACCGCTTTCCCGCATACTTTCGGCTATTCGGGTGAAGTCACCTTTTTCCCATAATGCTTTGTTTGGATTCATCTTGTTTCATTTTTAGAATCCCAAATTAAACTAATAAATGATTTTTTTACTAATTATTTACTATCCTAAAAAATTCTTCGCAGACAGTCTACTCCCGAACTAAATGAAAGCCGGATTTAAAAACTCTCAGGAGGGACTCGTCGCTTAGTAAGACTACAAAGAGCTTACGCCTTTGTTGCTGTTCAATAATAAAACTCTTTCAGGTTTAGGTTTCATTACCAACAAACCAATACCGATACAATTTCTTTTATCAATGAATTAAATCAGCCCACAGGGAACCACTGAGAAAAAAGAAATAACATGTATGCATTGTACAAACTACCCTTAATTAAATTAACTTCAGTTGTTCGTACTTACCAGGCACAATGATTGGGTTGACAATAAAAATTATGGAAACTTATTGCTATATTTTAAAAAACAAATTATGACAAAGGAAAGTACAACAGAAGAAAAAAATTACTTTGAACCCCAGGAAGCAGAAAAAATAATTGAGGCGGAAAAAAAACACCTGCATTTAAATAAGCAAAAATCTGTTTCGGGCTTTGCAATTTCAGGTGGTGGTATCCGTTCAGCTTCTTTTGGTCTTGGAGTTATGCAGGCTCTTGTGGCAAACAACCAGCTAAGTAAAATTGATTATATGTCAACCGTATCAGGAGGTGGATATTTAGGTTCGGCATTGACATGGGCGCTAAAACAGGGTGGTAAAACTGCCGGTACAACACCTGATAACTTTCCGTTAGGAAAAAGAGTTGCAATAACAGACAACGATAAAAACACAGAAACCAATTCACTTCCCTGGGAGGAAAACAAGTGGCTTGATTACATCAGGCAACATGCCAGTTATTTAACACCTACCTCCAGTCTCGACATTATATCATTTGCAGCCGTGGTGATGCGGAGCATGGCAATGTCTCTGTTTGTTTATTTTAGTTTTTTAACAACCGTTATGACTGCTTCTCTCTGGCTGATTTATTCTGTCAAAAATTCTTTCATTGATAATATTTCAATCAACCTTTTTGAATTTCATATTCAGGTTGATAAAGAAAAAGGGTTGATGATCCTGGCAGGAATAATAATTATATTTTTTATTTTTTTAAAAGGATTTGCATATTCATTAGGTACTTTTTTTACCGAAAAAATAGTTAACAAACTTTGGTATCAATTATTTTTAAGAGGACAAAAGTCGATTGGTTTTTTGCTTAAAATAAGTTTAACCTGCCTGGTCTTTGGCTCTTTGCCATTTATTATGGATTGGATTGGTAAATTGTCAGCCTATGTGGCAAGTGGTTCTACTTTATTTGGAACACTCGTAGGTTTATGGCAATATAAGAAGGCGCAGAAAAACGAAAAAAGCACTGGCACTTCATCTGATATTTTGATTTATGGCGGAGCGTTTGCCCTGTTTTATGGCGTTCTCCTTCTTGCTTATCTGTCAACCTATCTTTTTTTAACCAATGATCACAAAATGGATCATCCCTTTTTATATTTTATGCTGATTGCATCTTGTATCCTGTTCGGATTCATTGTCAATTTAAATCTGATAGGGCCGCATCAAATATGGCGCAACCGGCTGATGGAAGCATTTTTGCCAAATAAAATTGCTGTAGAAAACAACATGTGGGCGGCTGCCACTGAAGCAGATACTGCACAGATGGAAGATATGTGTGATGCTAACAATCCAAAACCTTATCATATAATAAATACAAACGTAATCCTGGCCAATTCGCCTAAGGTAAATTACAGTCATCGTGGTGGCGATAATTTTATTATATCGCCCCTGTTTTGTGGTAGTAAAGCAACCGGCTGGAAATCTACTAAACACTATCATGTAAGAAAAATGGGTGGCATAACATTAGCCACTGCTATGGCAACTTCGGCGGCGGCATTGAACCCGAACGCCGGAGTTTCGGGAGAAGGCGTTACCCGTAATTATGTTGTCTCAATTTTATTATCCTTTCTCAATCTCCGCTTAGGTTACTGGACAGGTAACCCGAAAAAGAAAAATACTTTAATGACTCCTAACTTCTTTATACCCGGATTGACAAGTGAAATTTTCAAAAGAGGATTAACTGAAAATAACAAGTATATACAGCTTTCAGATGGCGGGCATTTTGAAAACCTTGGTTTATATGAATTAATAAGGCGAAAATTAGATATTATAATTGTTTCAGATGGAGGAGCAGATCCAACTTTTAATTTTGATGACCTTGCAAATGCAATAGAAAAAGTGCGGGTTGATTTTGGAACAAAAATTTCATTCATTGATAAATATGAGACTGATGATATTTTACCAGGAACCGCAGGAGACAGCCCGTATCAAAAAAAATATGCGATTGCAAAAAAAGGATTTGCTTTTGCCGACATAACCTATAATGACCAGACAAAAGGCAAACTCGTATATGTAAAATTAGCAATGATTGAAGATTTATCTACTGACGTTTACAGTTACAAAGGAATGAATCCATCTTTCCCTCATGAATCAACGGCTGACCAGTTTTTTGATGAGAAACAATTTGAAGCCTACCGTGAACTTGGTTATTCCGTGGGATGGCAAATGCTTGTTTCAGATGCAGGTAAAGAAATATTTGATATTAAAAGTTAAGGAAGAAATTGTTACTCAGTTGCGGGTGATCATAAAAACTGTATCATGTTGAATTTAGATTTTCATCAACAACCCTGTCACCATACAATTTCTTTTATAATTGAGGTTAACCTCAGATTTAATCTCTGCAGCTCTCATAATCTCTGTGAAC
>JANOJO010000505.1:0-2502 GCA_031418795.1 Bacteroidota bacterium
AACAGGCAGAAGCACAGGCAAGAGAAGCACAGATTGAAACTGCATTGGAAAGAGTAAGAAGCCGTTCCATGGGCATGCAAAAAAGCGAAGAGCTCAAAGAGGTAATTCAGGTTGTATATGAACAATTTGTTCACTTAAATATTCTTATTGAGCATACAGGGTTTATTATAGATTATAAAGAAAGGGATGATATGCATATTTGGTTAGCTGACCGGCACGAGGTTCCCTCCGAGGTAACCATTCCTTATTTTGATTGTGCGCATTGGAACAGCTTTAATGAAGCAAAAGAAAAAGGAATTGATTTCTTTGCCAACCATCTGACTTTTGAAGAGAAAAACAGATTTTATCAAGATCTTTTTAAATTAATCCCTGGCGTGCCGGTGGAAACATTGGAATATTATTTTAGTTGCCCTGGCCTTGCAATATCAACTGTATTGTTAGAGAATGTTGGCCTGTACATCGAGAATTTTTCAGGTATTCCTTATTCAGATGAAGAGAATGCCACACTGATGCGGTTTGGAAAAGTATTTCAACAAACCTATACCCGTTTTCTTGATCTTCAAAAAGCCGAAGCTCAAACAAGAGAAGCAAAGATTGAAGCGGCACTGGAAAAAATAAGAAGCAGAACTATGGGCATGCAACAAAGTGAAGAGTTGGGTGATGTGGCCACTGTATTATTCAAAGAGCTGAACCAGTTAGTGGAAAATCTCTGGACCTGTGGTTTTGTTTTATGTGAAAAAGACCGGGCAGAAGATGAATGGTGGTTGAGTACCAGAGAAGGATTTATTCCGGCATTTTATTTACCCAATACAGGTGATGTTACACATGCAAACATTTATAAGGGATGGGAAAAAGGAGAATCCTATCATACCGAACAATTAGAAGGGCAAGCACTGCAGGAACATTATGATTGGCTAAACAATATCCCGGTTTCAAAAAAGATTTTTGATGAAATGCTTGCGGCAGGACTTTCATTACCTACCTGGCAAAAATTACACTGTGCTTATTTTTCTTATGGTTATTTAGTAATGATTACACAAGTGCCCTGCCCCGAAGAGCAGATCTTCAAACGCTTTGCCCAGGTATTCGACCAAACCTATACCCGTTTTCTTGATCTTAAAAAAGCAGAAGCACAGGCAAGAGAAGCAAAGATCGAAGTAGCACTGGAAAGAGTCCGTGCAAGGGCATTGGCCATGCAGGAACCCGAAGAACTGAAAGAGGTAGCACAGGTACTGCGGACAGAAATGGGATTGCTGGGTGTGGAAGAACTGGAAACCTGCAGTATTTATATAAATGATGAAGCAACAAACAAAACTGAATGCTGGTATGCATTAAAAGATTTACGGGTGGAAGAAAAGAAATTAGTGTCTGATCATTTCCCATTGAATTTAAATGATACATGGGTAGGAAGGGAAATGACAAAATTTTACAGATCGGGTACAAAACAGGTTTCTATAATAATGCAAGGCGCTAACCGTAAAGAATGGATTAACTATTGCGAGGAAAAATCAGTTCCCTTCCGTGGCTATTACGGCGAAGTAATTCCTGACAGAACTTATCATTTATATAAATTTTCTCACGGCGCAATAGGTGCTGCTTCGGCGGGTGATATATCTGCCGAAAGCTGGAAGTTGTTAAGCCGTGCAGCATCTGTTTTTTCACTGGCCTATTCACGTTTCAAAGACTTAACACAGGCCCGTACTGACTTAATAAGACTGAAAGAAGAAAAGAAAAGAGCTGAAGATGCATTGACTGAATTACAGGTTACACAAAAACAATTAATCCAATCAGAAAAAATGGCTTCACTAGGAGAACTCACCGCAGGCATTGCCCATGAAATTCAAAACCCGTTAAACTTTGTCAATAATTTTTCAGAAGTAAGTACAGAGTTGATTGATGAACTAAAAGTTGAAAGGCAAAAGATAGAAGGCGAAAGGGATAAACAACTCGAAGAAGATTTGCTTAATGACATTTATCAAAACTTAGAAAAAATAAATCATCATGGCAAACGTGCAGGCGATATAGTAAAAGGAATGTTGCAGCACAGCCGCATCAGCACTGGAGTAAAAGAACCGACAGATATTAATAAACTTGCAGATGAGTATTTAAGATTAGCGTATCATGGATTAAGAGCAAAGGATAAATCATTCAATGCAATAATGAAAACAGATTTTGATGAAACAATTGGAAACATCAATATCATTTCTCAGGATATAGGAAGGGTTATTCTTAATTTAATTACGAATGCTTTTTATGCAGCCCCCCTGCCCCCCGAAGGGGGGTTCAAGAACCCTGACTATAGACATAAACCTACTATTTGGATAAAGACTCTAAAGAACCCCCCTTCGGGGGGCAGGGGGGCTGAAGTTCTTGTTTCTGTAAAAGATAATGGCCCAGGCATTACACAAAAAATATTGGTTAAAATCTTTCAACCATTCTTTACCACCAAACCAACCGGACAAGGAACAGGTTTGGGTTTATCGTTGAGTTATGATATTGTAA
>JANOJO010000506.1:0-2039 GCA_031418795.1 Bacteroidota bacterium
CATGCTTTCTAACCATGCCACCCCGATTGTTATCGGGGTGGCATGGTTATTAATGAACATCAAAACCGTGGCACGGATTTTTAAACTACGGCATTGTTATTTAAAAGAATTCCCAATATACCCACCCAATTCCATCATCCATGCAATACCGAGATGAACCATCAGCCCTCCAATAATTGATCGGGTATGAAATACAACAATGCCCAATAACATGCCGCCGAAATAAGAACTGATACATTCACCAAGCGGTTTTCCAAAATGAATGGTGCAGTAAAAACAAGCCATTGGTAAAATAGCATCTTTGCCGGCAATTTTTATAAATGCTAAAACTAAAAAGCCACGAAAAAATAATTCTACAGAAATAAAATCGGTGCCGTAAGAAAGTTCATGCAGTAATTTATACATCCAGTTATTTTCCACACCGGTTAGCACACCGTTTACATCATTCAGTTTTGGATACATGTTTAAAAAATCCTGCTGAGAAGACGCTGTAGTTATTAAAGGAATCATGATGAGCAGCATAATCAGGTATGGTTTCCATTTAAAATTTTTGATGGTGAAGCCGAAAAAAGATTCCTTTCGAAAAAAAAATATCCAAACAGCAAATAACATCAGCGACATGACAATCAGCCTTGCCGGCCAGTAAACAATCTGATTCCAGTAATAATTCCAATTCAGGTCTTCAGTAAAATTTATTCCCGTATTCATTGCCATTTTCCAGGAAAAAATTGCCGGTGCAATGAATACTAAAAATAAAACCAGTTTGTATTTAAAATAATTTTTCCCGGCAAGCAAAAAATAAAACAAGTAGGGAAGAGTAAATGCCGCAAAAAAAATTAAGTAGCGCAAATAAAAAGAAGTGTACAGAGAATTTTTGTCATCAATATATTTATCGGCGCCAAAATGAAAGTTTAAAAAAATTAATATAGCTGTAAATAAAGTACAGGCTGCAAGCACTGGCTTGTTAATATCTCTGTAAAAGCCTCCAATAAATTTGAATATCTCTTTCATTAAAACGGAAAGTAAAGTTTTTTTCAACCCGCTTTAAACTTTTTTCTTCATAGCCGTTCTCATGTAACGTAATTATTTTTTCCTGAACCCTTTTAAAACTATAGCCATGAAATTTTTTTCAATCAACCGTATCAGCATCGCAGCATTATTTATCCTTTTTTCTGCGGTGCTTTTTTCTTGTCAAAAAGACATTAGTTCATCAAATGCAGATCCTGTTACAGAAGAACAAGCTTCCACATTCTCTGAGGAGAGTACAACAGCCGAAGCCAGTTTTGATGATGTAGCCGATCTGTCACAAACAGCCGCAGATGAGGAAGGCAATGCCAGTGAATATGGTATCAATGCCCGTGGATTTGCGCCTGCATTTGCAGAGTTGCGTGGAGCAATCGGAGATTGCGCTACAATTACAGTTACTCCCAATGACAGCACTTATCCTAAAACTATCACTATTGATTTTGGTGATAGTTGTGTGGGCCGTGATGGTAAACTTCGTTCCGGCGCCATCATTATTCATTTAACTGCACCGCTACGCAGACCAGGTTCTGTTCTTACTGTTACATTCCGCAATTTTTATCTTAACCATGTAAAACTTGAAGGAACAAAAATCATCAGTAACCTGAGCAATCCCCCGTCACATAAATGGAGTGTGCAGGTAGTTGGTGGTAAGGTAACATTCCCAGGCGGCAGAGGATATAGTTTTGAAAGTATTAAAACTAAAACTCAGGTAGAAGGTGTTGATACTAGAACTGTAAGGGATGATGTGTATGAAATTCAGGGTCGTTCAAAAACTGTTTTCAATAATGGTACTACCATTAACCTGAATACTGAAACTCCACTTGTGAAAAAAGCTACATGCCGCTGGATTAGCGACGGTATTTTAAAAATAAAAATAAACAGCCGGGTATTATTTCTTGACTACGGTGCACCAAACGATGGACAGTGTGATAACAAAGCGTTGCTCACATGGAATAACGGCGCCAATCAGCGGTTGATAAATTTATAAAGAACTTTTATTGGTAAGCAATCCT
>JANOJO010000507.1:0-17570 GCA_031418795.1 Bacteroidota bacterium
GTAAAAATTAAATTCACCAGACCAATGCCTGCACTCTGAAGGAAGGCAGCATCTTTACCAATACCTGCCAGCTCAAAAACACGTGGAGCGAAATAAATTATAGCATTGATGCCTGATAGCTGGTTGAATACAGCAATCAGGAAAGCAAGCATGATAGGCACACTGTATCTTTTGGTAAAGAAAGCAGACAGGCTCTCTTTTTGTTTATCCTCATCAATAGATTTCTTCAGTGATTCAATGGCTTCATCTGCACCCACCGGATCACTTACTTCAAGTGTTCTGCGTGCCGTATCATAATCTCCTTTATGTACAATCAGCCATCTGGGGCTTTCAGGAACAAAGAAGATAAGTACAAAATACGCAGCCGATGGAATAGCGACTACACCCAGCATCCATCGCCAGCTATCATCACCTGCAATGCCCTGCAAAAAATAATTGGAGATATAAGCAACGACTATTCCCAAAACGATATTGAATTGAAATGTAGCAACAAGCTTGCCCCTGTTTCTCGCCGGCGCAATTTCGGATATATACATCGGCGCTACTACTGATGAAGCGCCGATGGCGAAACCGCCCAATAAACGAAATGCCATGAATGAATAAACATCGGGAGCCAATGAAGAACCGACAGAAGACACGAGATAAAATACCCCGATCCATAGAAGAGTTTTCTTTCTGCCAAGCCTGGTGGCTGGAATGCCACCGAGAAGTGCGCCAACTACAGTGCCATAAAGAGCAATGCCGATGGTTATACCATGTACCACATCACTTAGTGCCCAGATCCTCTTAATATCCTGTTCAGCACCGGAAATAACAGCCGTATCAAATCCGAAAAGAAATCCGCCAAGGGCGACGACTATACTCCAGAGTAACAATTTTTTGTTCATATCGGCAGCAATTAGACCGGCAATATAGAGTTGCGGTCAGCCGATATCTTTTAGTTATTGATTCAAATTCTTATAAATTTCAAATCACCTCTTTAATTACCGTATACCATTGAGCTGTATTTCTTTAGAATTTATTTCATGTAAGCAACGATTCATGTTTTTACAAATTTGTATCACTGTTTTTTAATTTCGTTTTAATTCATTGTCCCGGCTAATGAAGCATTTAATAGTCAAATTCATTTTTGAAAATTTAATTTACAGGATTAGAAATACTTTAATAAAAAATAGTTCAATTTTACCGGACCGATTGCTATGTTTTCTCAAATAAAAATATCAGATTGCTCGCCACTCAAGATTAGTTTATATCTTTTATTGAGTTTGTCTTCCTTTTTTTTTTCCTGCAACAATAGTCCAGTCGCAACTAAGAAATTTAAAATAGGGTTTTCCCAATGCCAATATGATTTATGGCGAAAAACTATGCTCGATGAAATGAAAAGAGAGCTGTCTGTTCATGATAATATTGATTTTTTATACCGTGATGCGGAAGGAAGCAGTCAAAAACAAGTTCAGCAAATTGAAGAATTGGTGAAAGAAGGTATAGACCTTTTGATAGTTTCTCCCAACGAAGTGCAGCCTTTGACTCCTGCTGTAGAAAAAGTGTATGAATCCGGTATCCCGGTTGTTTTAATTGACCGCAGGATCAACTCTGAAAAATTTACAGCCTTTATCGGCGCATCCAATTTTGAAGTGGGACAAAATGCAGGGCGGTATGCAGTCTCTCTTTTAAAAGGAGAAGGTAATGTTATTGAGATAATGGGTTTATCCGATGCTTCGCCATTTATAGACAGGCACAGAGGGTTTATGGATATCATCTCTCAAAACAAAGGCATCAATTATCTTATAAAAATTGAGGATCATTCTCCCGACTATGAAAAAAATCTCGAAAATACTCTTCTAAATAATACTAATATAGACCTGGTCTTTACCCATAGTGATTATATAGCCTCCTTTCTTTACAAGCTTTGTAAAAGTTTGGGTATTGACAAAAGCTTTAAAATTATTGGCGTTGACGGTCTGCCGGTTGATACGCTTGGCATGGGTATGGTGGCTAACAAACTTATTTCAGCTACTGTACTTTATCCTACCGGGGGACACGAAGCCATCCTGACATCGCTGAATATTTTGGAAAATAAGCCATTTAGTAAAGAAAATTCCCTGACTACTACAATCATTGACTCAACTAACGTAAGAATAATGATGATGCAGCATGAAAAAATGCTGGCACAGCAAGGAGATATTGACAGGAGCCAGAAAAAGATAGAAGAGCAGGCCGTTATTACCAGAAACCAAACGAATATTATTTATGCCATCTCTATATCACTTGCCCTGGCATTGATCATGGGTTCTGTTTTGTTTTATTATTTAAGAGAAAACAGAAAAATAAATACCCGGCTTGTCAAACAAAATGAAGAAATCATCAGCCAGCGCAACCAGTTAATTGAATTGGGAAAAAAAGCCAAAGAAGCTACCGACGCTAAATTCAATTTCTTTACCAACATCTCCCATGAATTACGGACGCCGCTTACACTTATACTCGGCCCGTTAGAAGAACTATTATCCTCGCCTAAAATTCACTATTCTGTAAAGAGTTCACTGGAAATGATAAAAAAGAATGCCATGCGTTTATTAAGGCTGGTAAATCAATTAATGGATTTCCGGAAAATAGAAGAAGCGAAGATGAAATTAAATGCCAGTGAAAACAACATCACAGATTTCATTACCGAGATAACCAACGCTTTTACAGAGATAGCCATGAAAAAGAAAATTTCGTTCCGGGTAGATTCAAAAGACCCGGCTTTGAAAGTTTGGTTTGATGTAAATATGCTGGACAAAATTTTATTTAATATACTTTCCAATGCATTTAAATATACAAATGACCATGGCTCGATAACTGTATCCATTTACAAGGACGACAGCAACACAAACGCAATCATAAAAGTTGAAGACTCCGGTATTGGCATGGGGCCAGAAACAGTAGAACATGCGTTTGATGTATTTTACCAGGGAAATGAAGGAGCGTATAAAGGCACCGGTCTCGGGCTTGCACTTTCAAAAGAACTGGTAACCCTTCATCATGGAAGTATAAAAATTAAAAGTGAAAAATGGAAAGGCGCCACTTTTGAAATAAGTCTTCCGTTGGGGAAAGAACACCTGCAGGAAAATGAAATTCAACAAGAGCCAACTACCTATTTTCTCAATTATGAAGATGCGAGAATTTATACCAACGAAGCGGAATCATTGAAGCCAGTTGGAGCTGACGATGCAATAGATCATCCAGTTAAAGATTATTCCATCCTGCTTATAGAAGATAATAACGAGATCAGGGCTTTCCTGAAAAGCCAGTTGGATAAGAATTATGATATTATAGAAGCAGAAAACGGAAATGTTGGTTTAAACCAAGCATATGAAATAGTGCCTGATATAATTATTTCCGATATTATGCTGCCCGGAAAGGATGGGATGACAATAACAGAAACATTAAAAAACGATATACGCACATCCCATATACCCATTATTATTTTAACGGCTAAAGGAAGTATTGAACAGCAAATTGAAGGGCTGAAATTAAAGGCGGATGCATACATTGTTAAGCCGTTTAATGTGCATTACCTGGAAGAGACGATTAGAAACCTGATTCGGAACAGGGAAATATTAAAAGATCATTACAGCAGTGAGTTGCCTAATGAAACTTTGCGGGCATCTGTCTCCAAAAAGATTGACCGGAAATTTATAAATGAGTTTTCTTCGATTGTTGAAAGCAATATCGCCAACGAAAATTTCGGGGTGGATGATATTTGTAAAGAGATTGGTATATCCCGGGTGCAATTATACAGAAAGGTAAAAGCCGTATTAGGACTTAACGTGAATGACTATATTTTAGGAGTCAGAATGCAAAAAGCAAAATACCTGTTGCTTAACGAGGATCTTTCTATCTCAGAAATTTCTTTTAAAGTGGGGTTTTCGTCGCAGGCTTATTTTTCCACGGTCTTTAAATCAAAATTTGGTTTTACACCTTCGGAGTTCAAAGCAAAAAAGTAAAACTTAATATTTAAAATTTATTTTAGAATTTAAAAAATCTATTTACCAATACAGAACTTTGAAAAAATATAATCAAGCTGATCATCATTGGTAATCTCGCCGGTAATTTCTCCAAGATAATAAAGACAACGGCGGATGTCCAATGCCAGAAGATCTCCGGATAATTTATTATTCATTCCTTCAATTATTTCAGTAAGAGATTTCTCCACTTCTTTCAGTGCATGATAATGTCTTGCATTGGTAACGATAGTGTTTTCCGTTTGCACCCTGCCGCCCAATATTATATCAACCATAGTTTTTTTCAGTACTTCAAGATGTATATTTGTTTTGGCAGAAATAAAAATGATTTTTACCTGTTCATTAAATTTTTCTCTTGCCGTCCCCTCACCTGGCTGGTCAATTTTGTTTGCAACCAATAAATATTTAATGCCTGTTGTTTCAAAATCTGTGGCCTGTTGTTTCAAGTCAGATAGAGAAAGTTCATTTACATCAAACAGGTAAAGAACTATGTCGGCTGTTTTTATTTTTTCCAGGCTTCGTTCCACTCCAAAGTTTTCAATAATATCCGTTGTATGGGTACGAATACCCGCCGTATCAATTAAGCGAAATAAAATTCCATCAATATTAATTATCTCTTCAATGGTATCTCTTGTGGTTCCTGCAATTTCACTCACGATAGCCCGGTTTTCATTCAAAAGTGCATTCAGTAAAGTTGATTTACCCGCATTGGGCTTACCAACAATGGCAACGGATACACCATTCTTTATTACATTGCCTAATTGAAAAGAATTAATAAGTTTATTAGTTAACTGTATTAACTGGTTTATCAGTTCATAAAATTTAGTTCTGTCAGCAAACTCCACATCTTCCTGGCTAAAATCCAATTCTAATTCTATTAAAGCAGAAAATGTTATCAACTGTTCTCTAAGCACTTTCAATTCTTCAGAAAATCCACCCCGGATATTATGCAATGCAGTTTTATGCGATGCAGCAGTATTTGATGCAATCAGATCTGCCACTGCTTCTGCCTGGGTTAAATCAAGTTTGCCATTCAGAAATGCTCTTTGTGTAAACTCACCCGGTTTGGCAAGCCTGGAGCCATACTTTACACAGGCTTTTATTATTTGCTGCTGAATGAACGGAGAACCATGTGTACTTATTTCCACCACATCTTCACCTGTATAAGATTTTGGATTTTTAAATAATGAAACCACTACCTCATCCAATATTTTATTTTCATCTTTTAAAAAACCAACATGTAAAGTATGTGATGCTTGTACTGATAAATTTTTTGCAGGAAAAAGCCGGTTGATTATTTCAAATGATTTTGCACCACTGAGTCTGATAACCCCGATAGCTCCCACACCCGGCGGAGTGGCCAATGCCACAATCGTATCATCCCAACCTGAGAGTTTATACATGCCTTCAAAGTTAAACTGAATAGAATGGCGAAAAATAAAAATCCCTCCTATAAAAACGGGAGGGATTTATTATCGGGTAATATTTTATTATTGTTCTGACACTATAAAAGTTATCGGCTGTTTCCTGTACGCTTTTACCTGTCTGCCATTCTGAATTGCCGGTATCCAATCCGGCCCTTTGCGAATAACTTTTACTGCTTCTTCTTCCATACCAAATCCATGACTTGTATTTGCTTTTACATCACTTATTTTTCCTTCCTTGTCAACTATAAACTGAACAACTACGGTATAAGAACCTTCCGGTGCACTATTTTCAACGGGTACATCCGCATTAAGATTTTTTTCTAAAAACCTGCGCCATTCTCTTTCACCACCTTTGAAGCTGGCTTCCACTTCTACTTTTTCAAACACCTTATCATCATCATCTTTCTTTTCTTCAATTACCTGCTTGCCTTCATCAATTACAGCAGGAGCCAGGTCTGCATCTTTTATACCTTCCTGATTATCCAAAGCAATTTTTGTATCTTCTAATTTTTCCACTTCCGGTGGAATGTCTTCTTTCTTTACTTCCTCATCAGGTACAATTTTAGGAGGAGTAAATTTTGTCATCTCTACTTTTGGGGGTTCCTGTTTTGGTGGCGGTGGCGGTGGCGGCTCAGGCTTTTTTTCTTCCTCCTGCTTAATATCTGCAAGTATAACTTCTTTTACATCTATTTTACCTTTATTTTTTTGCATTTCGCTGGCCAGCAAAGAACCACCCAATGCAAGCAAGGCCACTGCAGCAGTACATATAAGCGCAGTGGTTAGTCTTTTGTTATACGATCTTCTCAAATCGTAAGCGCCATAGGCTTTATTCCTGTCTTCAAAAAGAATATCAAGAACATCGCTGGATAAAATTTTGTTTATGTCCATTGTTAATTCATTTTAGATTCAGATGCAAAATTGGTTTCATTCCATACAAAACCCGTGATAAATATCAATTACCCTCAGTCCTTTTAATTAATTCCTTTTCTACTTGAAAAAGATCCACCATGGCAAATCTTTTCACTTCATTGATGGTCATTTCGTCTAATATATCAACTGTGTTTTTAAAAGTAGCTTCATCATTTGGCTTAATAACAACTACCAGGTCACGGGCCAGGCAGGCTTTTTCCCAATCAGGATCATCTTTTGCCTGCGCATTTTTTCTTAATTCAGGACATTGATCGTCATGCTCATGATTTTTCTTTACATCATTCTTTTTATCAATAATAATCTGACGGATTTCTTTAAAATTAGCTGTTTTAAAATTTGATGCATCCTCTTTCAGTATGCCTTCAAAATAATAAATGACATTATTTTTACCGAGCAGTAATGTTAAAGAGCCAGACTCCTTGGCTTTGTTTTGCTGTTCTTCATCATCAGTATCCTTGGGCATATAAAGATCCATGGTCTTAGGAGTACTCATGGTGGTTGTAAAAATAAAAAAAGTAATAAGGAGGAACCCCAAATCAACCATCGGGGTCATATCAAGTCTTGTGGATAGCTTTTTAGCTTTTTTTACTCCCGGTCCTTTTTTATGACCACCTTCACTACTGGTATCTATGCTTGACATAATTCAGATTTATACTGATTAAAAAAATTATTTCGATTTTTCCCGTTGTATTTTTCTTGTATTATAAAGATCAGATCCGAGAGGAGCATCTTCCTGGCTTGTGATCAAATTGAATTTGTAAATATCATTACGTTTAAATGCCCCCAATACCATTTTGAAATTTGGATATTTTGCTTCATTATCCCCTTTTACCAGGTATTTCAGTTGTTTTCCGGTAAAAGTTCCAATTGCATCCCTAATCCAATAATACAATTCACCACCCAATGTATCTAATGGAATACCATTTTGCTTAACATCTTTTTGATCTTCCGAAGGTATTGCAAGCAACTGTTTCAATGATGCAAATGGCACACCCACGGCAGCCATTTTTTTAAAGTTCTGCATCTCGTTTTCAGTAAGTCCAAGATTGCGTGATGTATTAATATTCTTAATTACATTGTACTTCTCTGTTGGATTTTTATCTGCAACTACACTGAAGAATACACGGCCTGTACTGTCAAAAGATACCATCAGCGCATCAGAATCAGGTAAATCCTTTGTTGAAACTGAATTGGGAGTTTTAATTTCTACCGGCTCCGGAGCTTTAAACTTTGTAGCCATAATAAAAAAAGTAAGAATCAGAAATGCCACATCCACAAAGGGTGTCATATCTGTATCTGTACTCTTCTTGGGTATTTTTACACTCGGCATGATTAATATTTTTTAGAATTGAGATTCAAAATTTCAACATTTCCATAAAGCTGCGGCTTATTTATAAAGCGAGGCAAAGCTCTGTGTCAGGGTGAAACCAGATTCATCAATACCATAAGTAATAGAATCAATCTTGGTAGTAAAAATATTATACATAACCAATGCTACGGCAGAAGTACCGATACCAAGCGCTGTATTATAAAGCGCTTCAGAAATACCTTTCGCCAAATCATTTGCAGCGCTACCACCACCGCCTTCATTTCCCAAAGCTGAGAAAGAACGAATCATACCCATTACTGTACCTAACAAAGCTACTAATGTACCTACTGATGTAATTGTAGAAAGGAACACAAGATTTTTTTGCAGCATCGGCAATTCAAGCGCCGTAGCTTCTTCCACTTCTTTTTGAATAGCTAATACTTTTTGATCTGTACCCAGATCGCCGGTTCCAGTCATTTCTTTGTATCTGCGAAGGCCAGCACGCATTACATTAGCTACTGATCCACGTTGCTTATCACATTCTGCTATGGCAGCATCCACATTTTTATTAGCAAGATGGTACTGCACTTTGCGTATAAAATCAGCAATAGAACCATTGCCCAATGCTTTGCGGATAGTCATATAGCGTTCAATAGAAAAAGTAACCACCATCAGGAACATTCCAATAAGTAAAGGAATGATGATACCGCCTTCATAAATACCGGCCATTGCTCCTATTGGTTTTAGGTGTTTGGGCCAAAACCCACCTTTTGGATCTGGAATTTCAAAGCCCTTTGCGTCTCCCATAATAAAACGCCATATTAAATAACCTGCAATTAAACAGATTACCGGAGCCAGCCATGATATTGCATTGCTGCTTTGCTTTGCCTGTACAGATGTAGCTTTCACACTTGCAGTTGGTTTTGTTTCAGCCATGATCGTTGTTTTTAAAGTTTAAAATTTTTTTAATTAAATCAGATTTTTTTCAGGAGCACAATTCTAAGGAAAAAAAATGAAATACGGTAAATGCCCTGCAAAATTTTCAAGTAAAGGTTGTCAAGTTAAGGATTTTTTTATTTGAAACAAGAAGAAGAAAATATTTACACTCAATTCCAAACAACAGTTAGCAGGAGACCGCCTTAAAAAGTGTGTTGCTGCACTGTTTAAATAAAATGTCATTCGTAGCGTAGTGCTTCTATCGGGTTCAGCCTTCCTGCTTTTAATGCGGGGTATAGACCGGCAAGCAAACCCACAATTGTGCAGATAACTATTCCCAGTATCACCCAGTTCCAGGGAATAATAAACCCGGTATTAATTAATAATGAAACAACATTGCCCAAAATAATTCCAAGAATAATTCCTAAAATGGCACCCAGCACACTGATGATGATTGCTTCCATCAAAAACTGGGACCGAACGGTTTTACTTTTTCCGCCAATGGCTTTTATCAATCCTACTTCTTTAGTTCGCTCTGTTACTGCTACCAGCATTATATTCATCAGCCCGATGGCTGCGCCTATTAATGTAATTAAACCAATAGCCGTGGCCGATACGGTAATAAAGCCAATGCTGTTCATAGCTTTTTCCGCCACGCTGTCGTTTCTGTCCATTACAAAATTACTTTCTTCCGTGGTGGCTAATTTTCTTATAGATCTGAAAGTGGCTTCTGCCTCGCCAATGGCCACGTCTGTATTTTTTATATCCTCAGTCATTACCGCCATTACATAAGAAGTGCCATTATTAAATTGCCGTTGTATGTTTTTGTAAGTTGTAATTACCCGGTTATCCCAGCTCATGCCAAATGATGATCCGCGGCTGTCTAAAACACCCACCACCCGGTATGGAATATTCTGTACCCGAACAATTGCATTAACGGCTTTTTCCGGTTTTTCATTAAACAGTTTGCTTGCTACATCGTGCCCAAGCAAACAAACAAACCGTGCAGATTGTATGTCGGCAATATTAAGATTGCGACCGGCTTTTAATTTAAACCCGTTTAATACCGCAAAGTTTTCATCGCCGCCAAATAAAAAAACATTGGGGCTGGTTTTTTTTGTTTCGTAAGAAATCAATGCATTTCTGCTGGCAAACACCGAAAGACTGGTAGTGGCAGGAAATTTATAATATTTTTTAAAATACTCTGCTTCGTCAATGGTTATCCGCTTGCCTGTGTTGGATGCTTTTTCTTTTTTCTTTCCTTTTTTTTCTTTTTTCAATTCCCTGTTGCCTCCGCCGCCAAACTGAATATTTCTTTCTTTGAACCGGATGGTAAATCCATTGGCGCCCATGGTGGAAAAACTATCTGTGAATTTTTGATTGATGGCATTGATAGCTGTATAAACCCCCACCAATGCCATAATGCCAAGTGCAATGATAATAATGGTAAGCACACTGCGCAGCATATTGCTGCGTACTGATCTCATTGAAATTGAAAATATATCTGTGAATCGCATAATTATTTACCGAAAATACAAAAGCCGTGTGATTAAGTCTTTCATTTTTGATGACTGGCATTTTATTTAAAAAAGAAAGGGAGCCGGGAAAAATAAATTGAAAATGAAAAATGAACCAAAGTTTTTCAACCAAATCCCTAATCTGAAATCCCTAATTCACTCACTCAATTCTTCGGATCAAGTGCTTCCTCAATTCTTTTTGATATGTCCTGCAAATGATATTTACTCATCAGGTCAGTAGTACCTGCAGCCGCTGAGTTCACTTCATTTTTCAAAGAAACAAGATGTGCTCTAACAACACTTTTAATATCCGATTTATCTGTGTTTACAGGTGCCTGTGCTGCAAATCCACCTCCGCCTCCGCCAATAGTAATAGTAATGGCAGCAGGATTAAGTAAATTACTCAAAATGCTGATATAAGATTTTTGCAGGTTTCTTCTATAAACATCAATCGGCTTCCTTGCACTTAGTTCAGACCAGATTCCTTTTTTCAAATCACTGAACAACTCTGTCATTTTATATGCATTGTTACCAATTACATTTTCAGCTTGTATCATTTTGTTCAAAGTATTTGCACCCAATAAACGATTCAGTGTTCCATCCTGAATATTACCTATAATGGTAAGTGGGTTGCCACCAGTTTTTGCAAAAATTTCTTTATTGATAAGCCATACGGGAGTAGTAAACAATTGCTGGTTAAGAAAAGATACAGCTTCAGATTGTTTTGCCTTCGTTGCAAATTCATAAACAGGGCCTGCATCTTCAATTACTTTTGGAGTTTTATTTATACCACTTACATTTCTTGATACATGTCCCATATAGCGGCTAAACTGCCCGCTTATTTGACTATAGATATCACTCAGGTTTTCATAATCTGCATTTTCTTCTTTTGTCCATTGCAATAGTTGCGGTACAATACGCTGAAGATTTTTAATGCCATACGCACTTGCTTTTATTGCATCATCAGAAAGATCTTCTGTTTGTGAACGGGGATCATCCTGGTTAGTTTCCCCATCCCCAAACCAAAGACGATGGTTCTTTAATTTTTCTATTACCCATTTATTCAGGTGAGTTTTTTCGGCCTCAGGACTTTTGTATTCTGTAAACCGTCTGTATCCCCACTCAATTGCCCAGTTGTCATAATCCCCAATTCGTGGAAATATACCTACCGGAGAAATATTATCTTCTGGTTGTGCTACATAATTAAACCGGGCATAGTCCATAATAGAAGGTGTATGACCATTTGCTTCCACCCAGGCTTTGCTGCGAAGATTTTCAACAGGTACAGAGGAACTGGATCCGAAATTATGACGAAGCCCTATTGTATGTCCTACTTCATGTGATGATACAAAACGAATCAACTGTCCCATCAGTTCATCAGGAAAAAGCATTTGTCTTGCACGGGCATCGCTGGGTGCTGCCTGTATCATATACCAGTTGCGGATCAATTCCATTACATTATGATACCAGTTTATATGACTTTCCATTATTTCTCCACTACGGGGATCAGCTATACTTGGTCCGCTGGCATTGGCAATATCAGAAGGCTTGTAAACGATGGCTGAGTTACGGGCATCTTCAAGGCTCCATGTACTATCTTCCTGTTTGGTGGGAGCTGTTTTTCCAAAAATTGCATTTTTAAATCCTGCTTTTTCAAAAGCAGCCTGCCAATCATTTACACCCTGAATAAGATAGGGTATCCATTTCTTTGGGGTAGCTGGATCAATGTAAAAAACAATTGGTTTTTGGGGCTCTACCAATTCACCTCTTTTATATTTTTCCATATCCTCAGGCTTAGGTTCCAGTCTCCAGCGTTTTGCAATGGAGATAGATTTTACGCCCTGGGGATTTGCATCAAAATCTGTATAGCCTACAGTGAAATAACCGACTCTTGCATCAAAATGTCTGGCTTGCATTGGAACCTTTGGTAAAAGAAGTAATGAACTATTTAATTCAACAGTCAGATTACCTGAACCAGCACCACCGCCACCAAATCCTCCACCCGCAGGCGCCGGAGTTCTTCCATAGGTTTTTTGAGTTGTAATTTCAATATTAATGGGATAAGATTTTACACCAACAACAAATGATTTATCGGCTTGTATGGCGCCTAATCTCTGATTAGATTTAGCAGCGCTGCTGTAAAACAACACGTCATTTTCACCATTAATGAAATCAGTAATTTCAATTACTGTGCCTGTAGAATCTTTTGAAAATGCTTTAATATCAAAAGCAGCAGCAATCGGTTGAACATTTGAATTACTTACTGAGGAAAACATTGACGAAGAAGAGTCTTTAGCATAAACTGCATAAGATATTGTACGCAGAAATATTTTATTGTTAGGTCCTTTTTCAAACCGGATAACATTTTGTCCTATCTGATCGCCGCCATATCCTGTACCTGCCTGTGTTTTTGAAAGACGGTTCACAACCAGAATTTCGCGGCCAAGCATGATGTCTGGTAATTCAAAAAAATATTTATCGTCAACTTTATGAACATTAAAAAAACCATCATCGGTTTTTGCTTTATCAGTTATAATTTCTTTGTATGGACGCGGGGCAGCTACAGGTCTTTGTGCACCGGGCCCTCCGGGTCTTACTGTGGTATCTGCTACTATTGGTCTTTGAGCAGTGGAAATAATGCTGAAGAACAAAAGAAAAATCATGGAAACTAAGTGGCGTGGAGTCATGTTCATTGTATAATAATTTTATATAAACAAAGTTAGGGGTGGAAGGTTCATATCCAACTAATATATATGAATGGTGAGATTTGTTTTAAAAAGCAGGGAAAAGGAAATTTCTTATGTCAACGATTCCTATTTAAAAGTTCGTTAATCCAAAATATTTTATACGGAGGAAACTCTTTTGATAAGAATTTTATTAATAATAAAACCAGTGAAAAAGTAATTGAGGAAATATGCCGAGTAAAATAACTAACACCGCCACTAAAGTTAAAATCCATTTGAATGATGAACTTATTTCCATTGTTTGCGCAGCGCCATCTTTAAAATACATGGCCTGAATAACTCTGAAATAATAATACACACTTACTGCAGCCATCAGCACGGCTAAAATCACTAACCATAAATATCCGCCGGATTGTAATACTGCTTTCAGCATATAAAATTTTGAAATAAACCCTGCCGTGAGTGGAATGCCGGCTAATGATAAAAGAAAGACCACAGCAGCTCCGGCCAGCAGAGGTTGATGTTTTGCAAAACCATTAAACCCTTCAAACGTATAATCTTTCATTTTTACCAAAATAGCAAAAAGACCAATGGTGGATAAACTATATGCAACAGCATACAGTAAAATACCTTCTATAGCAGAACTACTCAACGCCAGTACAGCCATCATCATAAAACCTGCCTGTGCAATACTGGAATAAGCAAGCATCCGTTTTACACTTTGTTGAAAGACGGCTGTGATGTTTCCGATAAACAATGTTAATGCGGTGATGACTGCAATGATAAATTTCCATGTTTCATGAATATTGCCAAAGCCATAATAAAATAAACGAATGAAAGCAATGAAACCTGCTGCTTTTACTACAGTAGCCATAAAAGAAGTGAACACGGTTGGAGCACCGTCATAAACATCGGGTGTCCAGAAATGAAAAGGCGCTGCGGATACTTTGAATGACATAGAAAAAATCAATAACATGATACCGGTGATAAGCAATACACCCGGTTTGTTTTCTGCTGAAGATAAATTTTGTGCTATAAAAGTTCCTGTATCACCATACACCAGTGTAATGCCCATCAGCATGAGACCGGTGGAAAAAGCGCCGAGTAAAAAATATTTTAATGATGCTTCATTGCCTTTTAGATTTCTTTTATCACTACCCGTAAGAATATAAAGCGGTATGGAAATAATTTCAATGCCAAGAAAAAGGATGAGCAGTGAACTGAATGAAGAAGCAAGAATAATTCCGCAATGAATAAAAAATATCAGGGCAAAATAATCGGCATAGTTTACACCAACTTTTTCCATTTCTTTTGAACTGAGCAGGAAAAAAATAAATGTGCAACTGAGGGAAATAGTGTTGAAGAAAAGTGCAAATCTGTCAAAGTTCAACATTCCCTCCACATTGATGTGGAAAAAATGCAGGCCGCTTGTTTCAAGAATGTTTGCCAATAATGAAAGAAATAAACCGGCAATAGCCAATAGCCTGACCTGAGATTTTTGTTTCAGCAGTATGCCGCCGAACATCATCATCACACCAAAAACCGCCAATAGTATTAATGCATTCATAGCCTCACCCCCCTACCCCCTCTCCGCCAGAAGACGGAGAGGGGGAGTAAATTTTATTTTCTTAAAAATGGAATTACATTCGATTCATTCAATATTAAATTAGTTGTATCCTTAGTTAAATCTAAAAATGGTTGCGGATAAACACCGGCCACAAAAATCAACACCACAATAATTACCAACGCAAGTTTTTCATTGAGCCGGATATCTGTTCCGTTTTCAGTTAAAGTATTTGTGTTTCCATATAAAACTTTCTGTACCATATTCAATGTATATACTGCGCCTAAAATAATACAAAGACCCGCCGCAGGCACTACAAACATTTCATAACTATAAACAGGTGAAGTAAAAATTCCGGTGAACATCATGAACTCTCCAATAAAGGCATTGGTGAGTGGCAATGCAATATTTGCCAGCGCAACCAGCACAAATAAAATTGCCATCGCCGGCGCTTTTTGTGCAAGCCCGCCGAGTTCAGAAAGTTTTCTTGTTCCGTATTTCTGTTCAATGATTTCTACAATTATCCAAAGCCCGATTATATTGATACCGTGATTAAACATTTGAATCATGACACCCTGCATTCCAATTTCTGTTTCAGAAAAAATGGCAATCACCATTAAGCCGATATGTGCAATGGATGAATAAGCGATTAACCGCTTCATATCATTTTGCCGCATGGCCAGCAACGATGCATAGACCATTCCAATGACTGCAAGTATAGTTACTGTGGTTTCACCATAAGCATAAGATGCATTAGGTAATACAGGTAACAACCAGCGGATGACTGCGAACAATCCCATCTTTACCATTACTCCGCTAAGCACCATTGTAGTTGCTGTTGGTGATTGTTCATACGTATCCGGCTGCCAGCTATGAAAAGGAAATACAGGCATCTTGATTGCAAAAGCAACAAACATTAAAAGGAAAATCCAGTTTTGTGTTTTTGCAGGAATTGCAAGACTGTAAAAGGCAGAAATATCAAATGAATTGTCAGGTGTTAATGATTGCAAATAAATAATTCCAACCAACATGAGCAGGGAGCCAACAAATGTGTAGATGAAAAATTTAAACGTAGCAGCAATTCTTTTTTCGCCACCCCAGGTAGAGCAAAGAAAATAAACAGGAATCAATGCAAGCTCCCAGAAGAAATAAAATACTAATGCATCCATTGAAAGGAACACACCCATCAAGCCTGCCTGCGAAAGAAGCATGAGGGCAAAAAAGTTATGAGCATTTTTATACACATGATTCCAAGTGGTAATAAAAATTAGTGGAAAAGAAATAGCGGTTAACAAACAAAGCAGTTGACCCATTCCATCGAGCCGAATAGAAAAACTGCTGCCAAGTTCAGGCATCCAGTCAATTTTGAATTGAAGATTGCCTGGTTGATTCATCACCGTAAGTCCGAGTATTGAAACAACCAGCGTAAGCAGTGATGAAAACAATGTCCATGCTCTTGCATTATTTCCTTTTTTCAGGAAAAATGCACCAACACCAGTCAGTAAAGGAATTAATATCAGTAGTAATGCAATCATAAAACACCCCAAATCCGCCTGAGGCGGACTTTTAAAACCTCATTGTTGAAAAGAGATTTTGTCTTTGTAAAAAAATATTTCAAATTTTTCATCGTATAGCAACCGATGCAAGTACAAAAAACTTTTTGACCTAAGTTCTCCACCTTTTGGTGGAGACAGGGGCATCACTTCTTTATAAAAAACTGAAACACCAGCAACAAAAAAATTGACAGCACCATCAGCAACACATAACTGCCCACCTGCCCACTTTGCAATAATCGTATTTGCCTGCTTCCATAATGAACAAATCTGCCAACTCCATTTACCATACCATCAATAATATATTTTTCAAAAATATTATTCAGAAAGCCGGCAAATTTCTGAACCGGGTTCAAAATAATTTTATCATACAACTCATCCACATACCATTTATTCTCCAGTATTTTTCCAAAACCAGTTTCTTCTTTTCGCTGATAATTTTTAAATCTGAACCAGGCAAAAAGAATAGCAGCTATGACAAGTACAGTTGATAATCCCATCAACAAATATTCAGTGGAATGAGAAACTGTATGCCCACCATGCTGAGCAATAACCGGTGAAAGAAAATCATTCAGCATTTCTCCACCTTTCATAAATACTTCCGGTATGCCCACAAAGCCACCGATTATTGAAAGCACTGCAAGCACAATTAGTGGAATGGTCATTGTTGCAGGGCTTTCATGCAAATGATGTTTCTGTTCTTCTGTGCCACGAAATGAACCGCTGAATGTAATGAACAATAAACGGAACATATAAAATGCAGTAAGCAGGGCGCCAAATAATGCAATGCCATATAAAACCGGGTTCTTTTCAAACACACTCAGAAGTATTGCATCTTTTGAAAAGAAACCGCTGAATGGCGGAATACCGGCGATGGCAATACAACCGATTAAGAAAGTGAAATAAGTAATTTTTAATTTTTTACTCAACCCACCCATATTGCGTATATCCTGTTCGCCACTCATGGCATGAATAACACTGCCACTGCCTAAAAATAAAAGTGCTTTGAAGAATGCATGTGTCATTACATGAAACACTGCAGCAGAATAGGCACCCACACCCAAGGCAAGAAACATGAACCCAAGCTGACTGACGGTGGAATATGCCAAAACTTTTTTAATATCATTTTGCTTGAGAGCAATCGTTGCTGCAAGAATCGCTGTTGCTAACCCAATTATTACAATAATGTTTTGAGTAAACTCCGCCATTGAATACAGCACATTACTTCTGGCAATCATATAAATGCCTGCTGTTACCATGGTAGCAGCATGGATTAATGCTGAAACCGGCGTGGGGCCGGCCATGGCATCGGGCAACCATGTATATAAAGGTATCTGTGCACTTTTGCCGGTGGCGCCGATAAATAATAAAAGAGTGATAGTAGTAATATCGGGAATTGAAAAACTTTTTCCATTCACTTCTCCTTTAGCCACTGCAAACACTTCATCAAAATTTAAACTGCCAGCTTTTGAAAAAATCCAGAAAATAGCAATGAGAAAAGCAACATCGCCAATGCGGTTCATGATAAATGCTTTGCGGGCTGCATAGTTGTACTCCGTATTTTTAAACCAATAGCCGATGAGTAAATAAGAACAAAGTCCCACACCTTCCCAGCCGATGAACATGATGACAAAGTTGGAACCCAT
>JANOJO010000508.1:0-6538 GCA_031418795.1 Bacteroidota bacterium
GAACCACCAATCTGCCGGTAATGAAATGTGACTATACAGCTATACGTACTGCGGCAAGAGCTAATCCGACTATTTATTTATTAAAAACAGGAACAGTGCAGGGCAAATGGAGCTATGCAGATTTTGATGATGCTCATAAAGCAATTACTAATCTGAAATAGTTTCACTCACTTCTGTTTTAAGATTAAATGTTTTGCTATTCGGAGCAGCGGGCAAAATAATTTACAATTTGTTTACTTTCTGGTATTCATTTGGTTTTTTTTATTACTGAATTTTATCATGAAATAAGATGACAGAACTCAGGCAAAGTGAATAGCAAAAAGTTTTTCTTCACATTGTTCGCAGATTGTACTTTTTGGTATATTCTTATCGTAACTTGAAGGGTCTATAAAATTCAAAACCCTTAAAACCTGTTTGTATGGAAAAGATAACAAACATCCTCACAAAAAAGCAACCCCATTTTCACACTGTTTCTCCTGCATCATCTGCTAACAATGCACTCAGCCAGATGTGTTGTGAAAATGTAGATTATTTAGTAGTGATAGATGATGATGAACGCTACATTGGATTAATAACTGAACATGATATTGCTTCCGGTGCTATTGCAGCCAACAAACAATTAGTAAAAACAAAAGTAAAAGACCTGATGAACAGCCGGCTGCCTGTTGCCACTACGGAAGATACTGTGGAAAAATGTATGCAACTGATGCACCATCATCACGTACGGTACTTACCCGTTTTTGAAAATTTTATTTTTAAAGGAATTGTTTCCAGTGAAGATATTCTGGATGAAGTTGTGAACAACCGGATGGAAATTTTTGATACAGAACTGGAAAGAACCGGCCGGTTTGGTGTTCTCACTTAATCACTACTTCCTTAATCACATTTTGCCCCAGCGCTTCGTTTACCCGGCTTATTATTTTTTCTTTTTGAAAAACAAGTTCTTGTTTCAACGGGCCTACACTGGTGCTGATGAAAAGAGTCTTGTCAATAATTTTTATACTGTCCGTATATCTTGCAATCGTTTTTCCCATAATCTGCTCCCACGCTTCTTCCACCTGCAATGCCTGGATAGAGCCTTTTATGCGGCTTTGTTCAAGAAATTTTTTAATCGCTTCGCCAATGGAGTATTCACTCATATTGCAAAGATAGAAATTAGAAGATAGATAATAATTGAATAGATGATAGTTGCAGGAACCCTCCACTTGCAAGTAGTGGCTCAGTTAGAATTTATTTTAAAATGATCAATCCGTCAGAGTCTTGTCATTCCTGACAAGACTCTGATAGTTCGAAATTTCAAACTGACCCACTACCCACTTGCAGAACTATCATCTCATAAAGAAACAAGCTGATAATTAACAGAAATTCCATCCAGGTGAACCCGAAGTCTTTCCTCATTTGTATCAGTAATAAAAACCTGTCCTTTATTTTCAATACAAACCCGCTGCAGCAGATTAGAAATTCTTTGTTCATCAAGTTTTTCAAACACATCATCCAGTAACAGGAGCGGGGCAAAGCCTTTATTTTCTTTCAGCACATCCATTTCTGCCAGCTTCATTGCAAATAATAAACTTTTGCGCTGGCCCTGCGAAGCAATGTTTTTGAAAGGCTGTTTATCAAGAGTAAAAAGAAGATCATCCCGGTGAATACCTGCTGTTGTTCTTTGTGCAGCTATATCTTTTTGCCTGCTCAATTTTATAAGTTCTTTGAAAGTGCATTGTAATAATTCGCTTTGGTAAAAAAGGGAAATATCTTCTACCTGTTGAGATATTTCATTGTAAAGTTTTTTTACTGCGGGTAAAAACGAAATAAGAAACTGTTTTCTTTTTTCAAAAACATATTCACCCGGCCTCTGAAGTTGTGCATCCAGAACTTCCAGCAACGAAAAATTTTGAATGCCGGTTTCTGCAAAATTTTTCAACAAAGAATTTCTTTGCAGCAATAACCGGTTATAAGTTATCAGGTGTTGCAAATAGTCAGCATCTAATTGAGAAAGGAGTGCATCAAGAAATCTTCTTCTTTCCTCACTGCCATCTGTAATAATCTGAATATCGTCTGGCGCAATAATAACACAGGGATACCGGCCAATATGAGTGGAAAATTTTTCGCAGGCAGCTTCGTTTACTGAAAATTCTTTTTTGCCCGTCTCCCGTAGTATGCAAATTACTTTTTCATTTTTTTTATCCAACTCCATTTCACCTTCAATGCGGAATCCCTGCTGGCCATGATGCACATTCACCAGATCCAGCCGGGTAAAATAACTTTTTGTAAAACATAAATAATGAATCGCATCCAGCAGATTGGTTTTGCCCACACCATTATTGCCGCAAATGCCAACAATCCATTCATTGAATTGAAATGAACGGGTGTTATAGTTTTTGAACTGGGTTAATAATATGGAATGAAGATTAAGCAATGTTGATGCAATATTAGTTTTTAGTTTTAAAAGTTTTTATCCTGAAATTCTAAAAAATTTAAAACCCGGCAATAAAGGCTTACCATCCCAACCTGGGAATAGCCAGGGAGCATAATAGATAAAAGATAATTGAAGGGGCAAGTAAAAAGCTGGATACAATTGGTAGTTTTGTTAAACCCAAATTAGAAAATACAATAGGGAACTCTTGAAATACAATAAATCCGAAATCGAAAATCTACAATCTGAAATTAACCGGATTGCCTTATTTTTGCCACCGCTTATTTTATGCCGGAAACATCATCAACATTGAAACCTGTGGCCACTAAATTTTCCAAAGAAACCTACCTGTATTGGTATGAACTGATGCAGCTTATCCGCCAGTTTGAACTGATGTCGGAGGAAAAGTATAAAATGGAAGGTAAAATCCGCGGGTTCTATCATGCCTATATCGGGCAGGAAGCAATTGCCGCAGGATGTATGACATCCACCCGGCCTGAAGATGGTTTCATTACATCTTACCGGGATCATGCTTTTGCCATTGCAAAAGGTGTATCAGTGAATAGTTGTATGGCGGAACTTTATGGTAAAGCCACTGGTTGTTCAAAAGGCAAAGGTGGCAGTATGCACTTCTTTGGAAAAGATGTAAACTTTTGGGGAGGGCATGGTATTGTGGCTGCACAAATTGGCACCGGCGCCGGCCTTGCATTTGCTGAACAATACCGCGGCACAGATAATGTTATTCTTTGCTTTTTTGGAGATGGTGCAGCACGCCAGGGAATTTTGCATGAAACATTCAATCTGGCCATGTTATGGAAACTGCCTGTAATTTTTATTTGCGAAAATAATAATTACGCTATGGGCACTTCTGTAGAACGTACAAGTAATGTAATTGATATTTATAAACTGGCAGATGGTTATGAAATGCCTGCCGATACATTGGATGGTATGAATCCCGAAGCAATACATGAAGGCGTAAGCCGTGCAGTGAAAAGAGCAAGGGAAAAAGGCGGGCCTACTTTGCTTGAAATGAAAACTTACCGGTACAAGGGTCATTCTATAAGCGACCCGCAGAAATACAGAAGTAAAGAAGAAGTGGATGAATACAAAGATCAGGATCCAATACAACAGGTATTGAAAAAAATTACAGATAACGGGTTTGCTACTGAAGCTGAAATAAATGTAATCAATGAAAGAGTGGATGCAATAGTAGCGGAATCTGTAAAATTTGCTGAAGAAAGCCCTTGGCCATCAGATGATGAAGTGCTGAAAGATGTGTATGTGGATAAAAATTATCCATTTATTGTTGACTAATAAAACCTATAGGGGACTTAGAAAGGTTCTTCTGATTTTGAATATTACTCATTTATTAAAATTGAAATAAAAAAAATGGCTGATAAGAAACAAGTGACGGATGCAGATCACAACGAACAAGTAATTGCTAAAGCAAAAGATTTCTGGACCCGCTTTCAAAAACCAATCATGATAGCAGCCGTTGCTGTTATTGTTTTGGTGGGAGGCTACTATGGATATAATAAATATTTTCAGCAACCGAAAGAGGAAAAAGCAGTGGATGCAATTTTCAAAGCAGAAGAATACTACCGCATGGATAGTCTTCAGAAAGCATTGAATGGCGATGGACTGAACCTGGGATTTGTAAAAGTAATTGACAAATACGGCGCAACTAAAATGGGTAACCTTGCCCGCTTTTATGCCGGCGATTGTTATTTGCGTACGGGAGATTTTAATAAAGCCGTTAAATTTCTGGAAGACTTCAGCACACCGCAAAAACAAGTGCAGGCGAGAGCATATAAATTAACCGGCGATGCTTATTCTGAACTGGGAAAAAATGATGATGCCATTTCTAATTATAAAAAAGCGGCCCGTCATTTTACTGAGGATAATGTCAATTCTGCTGAGTATTTATTTTTTGCAGCAGCACTTGCAGAAAAATCAGGAAAAACAAAAGAGGCGATTGAACTTTACAAAGAATTAAAAGATAAATTTCCCGGTACACAGCAAAGCAATGATGCAGATAAATACCTTGCCAAGCTTGGAGTATATAATTAATGACCGATGGCTGATATAAGCAACAGTAAACTTTTAAATATAAATACAGGCATTCCTAAAAAGAGTGCCTGTATTGTTTTGGTAAAAACAGAATGGAACGCTGCCATCGTGGATGAGTTGGAAAAAGGATGTGTAAATGAATTAACTAAATTGGGTGTAAAGAAAATAATTATCTTAACAGTACCCGGCGCATTTGAAATTGCATTTGCCATAAAAAACTATTGGATAAATGCAGGTAAAAAAAAGAAGCCTGATGCATTCATCGCTTTGGGTTGTGTAATAAAAGGTGATACACCGCATTTTGATTATGTGTGCAAAGCAGTAACAGATGGAGTGGTACAATTGAATTTTAGTTTGCCGGTACCAACTATTTTTGGCGTGTTAACTGTGAATAACGAAGAACAGGCAATGGAAAGAATTGGCGGTAAGCACGGGCATAAAGGAAAGGAAGCAGCGGTAACGGCAGTAAAGATGTTAAACCCCAAACCCCTAAAGGGGCTTTAAAAAAAATCATTAATTTGAAAACTACTTTTTATTTTCTCATCTTCAATCTAAGTACCCCCTTTAGGGGGACAGGGTGTTAATGAACGTACAACTCTTCATACCATGTTTTGTAGATCAGCTTTATCCGCAAACAGCTTTCAGCATGATAAAAGTGCTGGAAAAAACCGGATGCACAGTTACATATAATACACAACAAACCTGTTGCGGCCAGCCAGCATTCAATGCCGGTTTTTGGGATGAGGCAAAATCTGTTTGCATGAAATTTGTAAAAGATTTTAGTGGCAGCGATTATGTGGTGGCGCCAAGTGCAAGCTGTGCAGGGTTTGTAAAAAATTATTATGGCAAACTTTTAGAAAACTCTTCTTTACACAACGAAGTAAAAGATCTCAGCAAAAGAATTTTTGAATTTTCAGAATTCATGGTAAAAATTTTACAAATTGAAAATACCGGTGCTTCACTCCATGGCAAAGCCACTTACCATGATAGTTGTGCCGGGTTGAGAGAGTGCAGAATAAAAGAAGAACCAAGAAAACTTTTATCACATGTAAAAGGATTGGAAATTGTTGAAATGAATGAGGTGGAAACTTGCTGCGGTTTCGGTGGCACTTTTGCTGTAAAATTTGAACCCATATCCATTGCCATGGCAGAGCAGAAGGTGGACAATGCATTAGCAACCGGCGCAGATTATCTTATCTCTACCGATCATTCCTGCCTGATGCACCTTGACGGTTATATAAAAAACAAAGGACACAAACTTCAGACTATGCACCTTGCTGATGTGCTGGCAAGCGGTTGGTAAGGAGAATTAACAATTAATAATTATTAATTACTATGGCTTATTGGTTGGTAAAATCAGAACCTACTACTTATTCATGGGATGCTTTTGTAAAAGATGGGCAAACTTGCTGGAGCGGAATCCGCAATTATGCGGCAAGGCTGCATTTAAGAAATATGAAAATAGATGACGAAGTATTTTTTTATCATAGTAATGAAGGAACAGATATTGTAGGCGTTGCAAAAGTGATTAAAGAACAATACCCCGATCCTACTACCGATGATGAACGCTGGTGTGCAGTAGATCTGAAACCTGTAAGAAAATTAAAAAAGCCGGTTACACTTGATACAATTAAGAAAGATAAACGTCTTGCTAATATGGCGCTGGTTCGCATCGGAAGACTTTCTACACAGCCAGTAACTGAAGATGAATGGAATATTATAATAGAACTGGCAGGTGAGAAGTAGTTGCTGGTTCATTACACACAGCTCGTAGCTCACAACTCTCAGCTTTTCCCTTTTAACAAATTCCGAAGGTTACTTTTTTATTGATTGAGTAATCAATCTTCAATTCATAATTTAAAAAAAGTATAGCCATGAAAAATGTAACAATGGCCGTGCTGCTGATAGCAGTAACCGGCACAGGAATTTATTTTCTCTTCTTTTCCAAAAAGAAAAAACCTTTTTCAGAAAATCAATTTCAAAAAGAATTGGTTTTGGGTAAATGGAAAATTGATTCATTAATTGCACAAAAAGATTCTACTAAGGACGGCCTTG
>JANOJO010000509.1:0-1820 GCA_031418795.1 Bacteroidota bacterium
GCTTTGATCATGGCGGGGATAGTGTTTTCGGGCATAAGTCCCCTGCAGCCACGATGACCTTCCATGTCGAATAAAGGAAGCATATTGGTTTGAGTTAAATTGGTAGTACTGCAGGAAACAGACATCAAACAAGAGGTTAAAAATATAAACCTGAAACCCGCAATGGTAATTTTAAAGTACCTGAACATACTTTAAAGTTAATCTCTTTTTTTAATGCAATTATACCGGTATAAAAAAAGACATGAATTGATGTCATGTCTTTACCTATTTTACAGCCTTTGATTTTAATTGAATTAATTACCTGGTTTCATCCGGCTGCTGATCATCTTCTTCGCCTTCAATTATTTCACCTTCAACAGTAACCGTTAATATTTTATTGTCCTCATCAACAGTTTCCAACGCTTCATTAATGGTATCTTCTTCTGTCACAGTTTCAGCAGCTGTCACCTCCTTTATATTGGTAGCCTGCACCAGTTCTTCCATTAAAACTTCAGAGATCTTAGGCAGGTCATCGGCGCTGTTAATTCCAAAATAATCCATAAAAGATTTTGAAGTGGCATAGATCAGGGGTTTGCCAACGGCGTCTTCATTTCTGCCGGTTATGATAACCAAATCTTTTTCAAGCAGTTTCTGAACGGCATAATCACAGTTCACGCCGCGAATAGATTCAATTTCACTTTTGGTAACGGGTTGTTTATAAGCAATGATAGCCAACGTTTCGAGGGCAGCTATGGACAGGCGTTTTAAAAATTTATCGCCATTTAGTTGTGCTACCGTTTTGTGATATTCTTTTTTGGTAAGAAACTGCCAGCCTCCGCCAATCTGTCTCAATTCAAAAGCATAAAACTCAGAACTGTATTTTTCACCGATACCTTCTATAGCAGCATCTACCTGTTCAGGAGTGGCCCTGTCTTCAATAAAAGCCAAAGCGCTGTTCACCAGTTCTAAAATTTCTTCATTGGCCAATGGTTTATCGCTGGCAAAAATTAAAGCTTCTATGTGTGGGATGATCTCTGAAAGTTCCATGTTGGTTCTCGTTTCTTGTTTCTTGTTTCTCGTTGAGTGCCTGTGCGATTAAACGAGAAACAAGAAACGATTTTTTATCCCTGCAACGCAGCTGCACCACTTACAATCTCCGTTAACTCGGTTGTAATGGCTGCCTGCCGTGCACGGTTGTAACTGATCTTTAATGATTTTAATAATTCATTTGCATTTTCACTGGCCTTATCCATTGCTGTCATTCGGGCACCATGCTCACTGGCATTTGCATCCAGGGTGGCTTTAAACAATTGGGTGTTTAAAATTTTGGGCATCAGTTCGGCAATCAAAACTTCTTTGCCGGGTTCATAAATGAAATCTGCATTTTTTTGTCCTGTTGCTTTTTCAAATTTTTGTACCGGTAAAAATTGTTCGGCAACAAAACGTTGAGTAGCAGCATTCTTAAATTCACTGTATACCAGTTCAACAGCATCAATTTCCTTATTGGCGAAAGCATACATGGCATGTTTGGCGGCGCCCTGTACTTTTTCAAAATTCAGTCCGGTAAAAATGTTCCAGTATTGATCTATTACCTTAAAACCATTTTTGGTAAAAAACTCGTAACCTTTTTTTCCTATGGTTAGCACCTGAACATTGCCTTTGGCATGCTGCGCAGGGTATTTTTCATTGATTATTTGTTTGGTTAGTTTAATGAGGTTGCTGTTATAGCCACCGCAAAGGCCCCTGTCGCTGGTAACAATAATGATCATCACTTTTTCAACGGGTCGTTCAGCTGCAAGAGCCATACTGATGTCTCCTTCGCTGTTGCTGACGATATTGCT
>JANOJO010000510.1:0-6993 GCA_031418795.1 Bacteroidota bacterium
AATGTTTCTCGTCAAATTAATTGTAAATGCTAAATACCTGATGTTATGAGTGTATATATTTTGAAAGGGTTTGGTATTATCAGTTTCTTATTTATTACTATTACATGTAACGTTAATAGCGGACATTCTACCAGTCAGAAAGTTCCCATGAATGACACTCATAAAATTGAAGGATGCCAGGCTAAAATAAAAATGAAGGTTGGTTCCATTTTTACCGCTGTTGGTAAGTTTCAGAAAGTAACACGCCATTGTTATACAGCATAGCCATGCGGGTGGCGTTCCAGCAAAATGAAAATAGCAGGCAGGTTATTTCCTCAACAATTCTTTTGCTTTATCTACCGCCATGCAGCAAATATTTTTATACCCATCTTCCGTTTTCGAAAGCTTATAAGCGTTCACAAAATTATAATATGCTACTGCTGATTTCGGATGATTTTTTGCTTTAAGAAGAGTATTGAATGAAGGGTTCCGGAACTTAAAAGCAAATATGTCGTCAACATAATTTCTGAGCTCTTCGTCCGTCACAATCACTTCCTTATTCATTTTTTCCAGGTAAGCTTTTCGTTCAACCTTTGGATTTTCATTATACATAATATCCAGGGCAATTCTCGTTTTAACAGCATTGTAATCTTCCTGGTTTCTGTGAGGAAACGCCATCAACCTGTTTCCATTTTCATCAGCCGGGTACAGAAATAAGTTTCCATGGAGTTTTTTTTTAAGTTTTCTTGGCAACCGGAAATTTTTCATGGTAATCGTGTTTAAGCAGACAGTATATCTCTTTTCATATTATTTCTTGCTATGACACAAATTTACTTTTTATCTGGATTCAGAAATGCGCCTTTTATTCACGACTTCGAAGCTGTTATTGGTAGAAATAGGGCAGGTTAAACACCTACCGCTGTCTAAAGACAAGCAGATTGCAACTGGACAAATGACTAAGATAAACAAATCATAGCTTTGTGTTAATTACTTTAAAAACTAATTATGGAAATAGAAATCTTCACTTTAGCCGACTTTGCACAGGACAACAATTCAAAACTGACCATCGTAGGCACTTTTGATTCTATACATACAAAGCAATTCCCTGCCACGCATCCGGCATGTACAGTTTCATGCCGATTACGCTTTGCTGCCAAAGAATCCGGCGAGCATGATTTTAAATTGCGGCTGATAGATGCAGACGGCACTGAATTAATAAAGCCAATTGGAGGCAATATTAATGTTGGAGTACCTGCAAAAGGAAAAATAACTACCATAAATATTGTTGTCAATTTTAATCAACTGAAATTTGAAACACCAGGCCGTTATTCTTTTGAACTGTATATTGATGATGACTGGAAGTCCGGATTACCGTTGTTTTTAAATCAGTTAGCATAAAAATTTTCTGTAAAAAAAATTGTTTGTTTTTCACAGGCAAATTAAAAATTTTTTCTTTTTCTATTTGGTTGCCCACTCATCATGTCGTATATTTGCATTTCATTACTGAGCAGAAAATATTTTCTACAAAGAACAGAACCAAACCAGAAATAATTAACACTACACTGGTTTTATTACTGCTGCGCTCAGACGATTGTTAGCCTGAAATTTTTAAAAAAAGGAGAATTATGAAGAGCAATGTTATGCCCGTATCTGAACAATTAAATGAAGAAACAAAAAAACAATTGTCAGAACAAGTAAAAGAAACAGTGGCAAAGGATGCCATTAAAAAGAAGAAAAACAAAACGTTTACCGCATCAGAAATGTGGAACCGCCACAGGCAGAGAAAGTCGGCCAGTGACATGATGAGGAGGTGGAATTTAAATTAACAAAAACAAAAATGCTCCGCATGAGCGGAGCATTTTTTATAATATTTTTCAGGATAAAAGGTTAACCCTTTATATTAATTTCAGGGCTTTTACAAATGATGTAGTGACAAATGGCAAAATCAGTGTGAGCCATTCCCATTGACTGTAAATAGCAAATACAAGTCCGGCTGTTGATAAAACAAATATCAACCACCAGATTGCTGTTGACTTATTTTGCTGCTCCATGCTTTATTAAATTTTAATGGCGCAAAGATAGGGGAGTGAAATAAATTTTACCTGCCCGACTGAGCTTTTGTTTTTTTATTTGTTCAGGCGGGGATTGCAGATTTCAGATTTTTCTTTTTGATGATGTTTATCAACATTGCCAATAGTGCCAATAAAACACCAACCAATGCTATTATCCATTTACTGTAAACAACTGAATGATAAAATCTGAACTCATCACCAATTACAGGATTCTTTAACCATTTTAAAAGATGGTAGTTCTCTATTATATCAAATGTCCAGGCAACTAACTGCAGAAAGGCAAGGCAAAAAAGAATTCGTTTAAAATTTCTGCCATTTATTTTTTCAGCAGCCATCATACACAGGCATGCAATGCCGGGAAAACAACCGGCCATAAAAATAAAATCAATACTCAGGTGGTAACCCAGAATCGTTTTCACCTGTGTATCTATCCCGGAAAAAATTTCTTCAATCTTATTTGCCGGATAACAAAGTTCCAGTCCGAAAATAGAAATTTGTTCATTTTGATAAACCAGGTCTGTTTCCATCCATTTCATGGCAAAAGAACTGGCAATGAAAAGCCCGAAGCAAAAAAGCAAAAGACGATTCCATTTTATAAAATTCATTGTTTACTAAATTTATTGTTTGTATTGAAGCAATATTTAAAAATCGGTATTTCAATTGACTTTTTTATTATTTTCGTCAACTGTGTACAAATTACACAGCAAGCAGCAGCTTGCTATATTAACTACCCGGCCAGTTTGGGTAAGACCACCAACCAACTATGCGATTACATTTTTATTTGCGCTTCAGTACAAGTTTTGGCCAAAGCCTTTGGATAAGTACAAATGGAGAACTAGGTACTGACCTTATTGATAATGCAATTCCGATGTCGTACCTGAATGAAGAGTTCTGGGTTGCTGAAATAAAAGTAAGTAAAGACTGCGAACCGGTTTTTAAATACAAGTATATTCTTAAAAATGAAAATGATGAAATAATACCTGAGTTTGGTAATGACCGGTTTGTAGAAATTGGCGAACAAGGCATCAAAAATTACACACTGATTGATACATGGAACCATGCAGGAGAATATGAAAATGCTTTTTACTCAGCGCCATTTGCTAACATACTTCTTCGTCAGCCTGCATCAAAACCAAAATCTGCTTCAGCTAAAAAGTTTACACATAAATTTAAAGTGAAAGCTCCGTTGCTTCAGAAAGATGAATGTATCTGCTTTGCCGGCAATAGCCAGGCAATGGGAAACTGGAGTATGGAAAAACCAATCCTATTTTCAAAAGAAGGAAACTGGTGGGTAGCAGCAGTGGATCTTTCTGAAGAAACTTTTCCATTAACTTACAAATACGGCGTTTTTAATAAAAAAGAAAAAATATTTATCAGTTTTGAAAAAGGCAACAACCGAATGCTTTATGCTGATGCAGCAAAAAAGAAACAGGTTATTCTTCATGATGGTTTTGCCCGGTTTATTAATAATAGCTGGAAAGGCGCCGGAGTAGCAATTCCTGTTTTTAGTTTGAGAAGTAAAAAAAGTTTTGGAGTGGGTGAGTTTACAGATCTGAAACTACTTGCCGACTGGGCAAAAATTACCGGATTAAAGCTGATCCAGATTTTACCCATAAACGATACCACTGCCACAAATAGCTGGGCCGATTCATATCCTTATGCAGCCATCTCTGCATTTGCACTGCACCCCATTTATATTAACCTGGAAAAAGTAGCTGGAAAAAAACATGCTGCCAGAATAAAATCTTTTGCAGAAAAACAAAAGCTGCTGAATGCACTTGCAGATATCGACTATGTGGAAGTGATGAAAATTAAACTGGCAGTTCTCAAAGAAATTTACAATGACACATCCGGAGATTTTTTTGATGAGGACGGCTACCGTGAATTTTATAAAAACAATAAACACTGGCTGTTGCCTTATGCTTCTTTTTGTTTTTTGAGAGATAAGTTTGGTACGTCAGATTACAGTCAATGGAAAACAAATTCAGTTTTCAATAAAAAAGAAATTGAAAAACTTGCCGATAAAAATTCAGCAGCACAAAAAGAAATTGCATTTCATTATTTCGTGCAGTACCATTTGCATACACAATTAAAAGAAGCTGCTGATTATGCACACAAAAAAGGAGTGGTGCTGAAAGGTGATATTGCCATTGGCGTTTACCGCTATGGTTGCGATACATGGGTTGACCCCAATCTTTTTAATATGGATTGGCAGGCAGGTGCGCCGCCAGATGATTTTGCGGTGAAGGGGCAGAACTGGGGCTTTCCCACATACAACTGGAAAAAAATGCAGCACGATCATTTTGACTGGTGGCGAAAGCGGTTTGAGCAAATGAGTAATTATTTTGATGCATTCCGAATTGATCATATTCTTGGTTTCTTTCGTATCTGGAGCATTCCGGCTCACGCAATAGAAGGTATCCTGGGGCATTTTGTTCCGGCAATTCCTGTTGATATAAAAGAGTTTGGTGAAAGAGACATCTGGTTCGATTATCACAGGTATTGCAAACCTTTTATCACTGATGAAGTATTGAATGAGGTTTTTGGTGAGCTGGCAACAAAAGTAAAATCCGAGCTTGTAATTCCTAATGATTTCGGAACGTATGATCCCGAATACGCTTTTGAAACCCAGCAGCAGGTGAAGGAATATTTTTTACACCAGGAATCAAGTGATGAGAATGTGAAATTAAAGCAAGGCTTATTCGATCTTATTTCCAATGTCATTCTTATTGAAGACGATGGAGAAGATTCACAGGGAAAGAAGTTTCATTTCCGGATAGCAGTTGAAAGCACCACATCTTTCCGATACCTCGACTTGCATGTGCAGCAAAAATTAAAAAATCTTTATGTTGATTATTTCTTTCGTCGCCAGGATGATTTCTGGATGAAAGAAGCCATGCACAAACTACCTTATCTGAAACGGGCAACAAATATGCTTATCTGTGGCGAAGATTTAGGTATGGTACCGGATTGTGTACCTGAAGTAATGAAACAACTCGGCATTCTTAGTTTGGAAATACAACGTATGCCAAAAAATCCGGCCACAGAATTTTTCCATCCAAATGATGCGCCATATTTATCTGTCATCACACCATCTACTCACGATATGAGTACCATCCGTGGCTGGTGGGAGGAAGACAAAACAAAAATTCAAAAATTTTATGATCAGGTAATGGGGCAGTGGGGTGATGCGCCTTATTATTGTGAACCACATATTAACCGGGCAATTGTTTTGCAGCATTTTTATTCACCCGCCATGTGGAGTATTTTTCAACTGCAGGATTTGCTGGGTATCAATGAAAAATTGCGAAGAGAAAATCCGCATGAAGAAAGAATAAATGTGCCTGCTGATCCAAACAATCAATGGAAATACAGAATGCATTTGTTACTGGAAGATCTTATTCAGCAAAAAGAATTTAATGAAGAAATCAAAGGATATGTGGTGGATAGTGGAAGGTGAAGGAATTGGGATTTCAAATTTCGGAATTAGGAATTTGGAATTTGGTTTATGTAAAATCAGACTACATTGTAGAAAAAAAAACATCATAATTCTATCAAAATAATTCCAATCCCAGTTCCTAATACCCAATTACAAATTCCATGAAACTAAACTACCGCAGTTACAATCTTCCTTTCAGCTACCCCTTCACTATTTCCCGTGGTACAAAAACACATCAGCAAACATTGATTGTAGAACTTGAGCATTTCGGAAAAAAAGGTTATGGCGAAGCGCCGGCAATCACTTATTACAATATCACCGTGGAAAAAATGATTGAAGACCTGGAAAAAACCAAATCATTCATTGAAAAATTTTCTTTTACTGATCCTGAACGGTACTGGCATTACCTGCATCATCTTTTACCCAATAATCCTTTTCTTGTTTGTGCTTTGGATATAGCGGCATGGGACCTGTATGGTAAAATGAAAAATAAAAAATTGGTTGAACTCTGGAAATTAGATATTGAAAAAAATCCAGTTACTGATTATACTATCGGCATTGATACAATTGAAAAAATGGTTGAGAAGATGAAAGATAAACCCTGGCCAATTTATAAAGTGAAAGTGGGTACAGAAAATGATATTGAAATGGTAAAAGCCTTGCGGCAAAATACAGATTCAATAATAAGAGTAGATGCAAATGCAGGCTGGACGGTGGATGAAGCATTAAAAAAAATTCCTTTATTAAAAGAATTAGGAGTAGAATTAATAGAGCAACCCCTGGCACAAAACGATTGGGATGGAATGAAAATTCTTTTTGAAAAATCTCCTTTGCCATTATTTGCTGATGAAAGTTGTGCCCAGGAGAATGATGTGGAAAAATGCAAAGGTTTTTTTCATGGCATCAATATTAAACTTACAAAATGCAGTGGCATTACTCCGGCAAAGCGAATGATAAAAAAAGCAAGGGATCTAAATATGCAGGTGATGATTGGCTGTATGAATGAAACCACAGTGGGTACTGCGGCTATTGCTCACTTGCTTCCTTTGATTGATCAGGTGGATATGGATGGCCCGCTATTACTGGCAGAAGATATTGCTACCGGCATTACTTATGATTATGGAAAAATAAACTATTCAACACTTCCCGGGCTTGGTATTACAATCAACCCGGAAATATTTTCACAATAACTTTTCTTTTAATTAAACATTCAGGCTCTATTTTTGCTAAAGAATTGCAATACATTCTTATGAAAGTTTTTTTTTCAATAACCATTTTTGTTTTTTCTTTTATAAATTCCGGTGCACAGCGGTTTCATGCAGGCATTGCCGGGGGTTTTGCAAATTACAATGGCGACCTGCTGGAAAAACTTTATGTCAACAAACAAACCAATGGTTTTATCGGCGTTACTGTTCATTATGAACTTTTCGATCAACTGCTGCTCAGAGGCGCATTTAATTTTGCCCGTGTAAATGGCAGTGACAGGTATAATACCAAAACAGT
>JANOJO010000511.1:0-3604 GCA_031418795.1 Bacteroidota bacterium
AGATGGAATAGAAACTTTTTCTCATGCTGAAGTTTTTTTTGTTTTTCATAAAGTAATTGACCCGGTAGTTTATGGCAGCGTACATCCCAGAGGAAATACTAACTGGCCGAGGGTTGGAATTTTTGTACAAAGAAAAAAGAATCGACCCAACCTTATTGGGGCTACAATTTGTGAAATTATAAAACGGGAAGGAAGAAGTCTTTGGGTAAAATTGCTGGATGCTATTGATGAAACACCCGTAATAGACATTAAACCTGTATGGAAGGGTTTTCTTCCACAAAAATCAATTACTGAACCTGCATGGAGTAAAGAGTTGATGGAAGATTACTGGAAATAAAATTTACTCTGCATCTTTCACACACCTGAAACCAACTGTAGCATTTCTTTCAAATCCCTGCGACACTCTTAATAACATTTGCCGGTAGTGCAGTGGCTTAGGTCCACCCTGCACATACCACCAACTGCCGCCGGGATGATAATAACTTCCACCTTTTAAAATAATGTATTGATAGGTATCGCTTTGATACCAGTCATTAGTCATTTGCCATACTGAGCCAACCAGATCATACAAGCCAAAAGGATTCACTCCTTTTTTATATTTTCCAACAGCATATAATTTTCCATCGCCGGTATTGCAAAAAGATGAATCAGGTTTTCCATAATCTACCAGCGTAAGTGTAGTACTTATGTTTTTTGATTCTTTTGCTTTTTGTTTTACTTCATTTCCCCATGGCCAAAGCCTGCCATCTGTTGTTTGTGTTGCGTATTGCCATTCTGCTTCATTAGGTAATCTTTTTCCTGCCCACGCAGCAAATGCTTTTGCATCTTCATAACTGATATTTACTACCGGGAAATTTTCTTCCCCAGGTTTTGGTTTTCCATTTAGCCAGTGTTTTAAAAAATTGACAGTATCTGTCGGATGATATTTTGATTCATCCATAAATTTTTTAAACTGGCTGTTTGTTACTGGATATTTATCCATATAAAAACTATTCATCAAAATAGTTTTAGGATAGCCCTGTTTGGGATAAGAAATAAATTCATCCCCATTTACTACCTGCATCACGAATTTGCCAGCAGGAATTTTTACCATTTCAACCGGAGTACTTGACGCAACATCTGTTTTTTCTTTCTCTGAAATTAACAATGGCTCGCCCGGTTGTATAAAAATTATTTGTTCATCCAGTAAATCATCGCCATCAAAAAGCTGAATAACATATTTCCCCTCCACCCTTCCAAATTTTTGAAATAGATGAAATGACGTTGATATTGATTTTATTTCAGCACATTCTTTTTCAAAAGCAGGATTGCCAGACCAGATTTTAAAACCGGTTCCTTCCTTTGCATCAATAAATATTTTATCACCTTCCATTTTTACATTTAGTAATTGCGGCAGATGAGCAACAGCAGTTACGGCCCCTTCGTTATTTGTACCAAGCCATTTCTTATTAAAAGATTCCAGTTCAACTATTGCATAATTTTTCCCATCCTTCCTATTCAGTTTTATTTCTTCATGATTCCACAAATCAATATAATGATACCCGGGTTTTGCTTCTGCTTCAAATAAAGCATTATTAAATCCTTCCGGCATTAAGCTAAACACGGTGTAAATAGTTTTTCTTTTACCCGGCCATTTGTTTACATAAATTTTATCTGTAAACGATGGAATCAGCGGTATCCAGTTTTTCGAAATAAAATTGCCGGAGTTCTCTTTCAGTATTCTCACACATCTGCCCCAGTACCTGTAATCTTCATCATTCCATTCCTGACGGCCGGGCCGCATCACATTTATTTCAACACCATACCCATTGAATAAAGCCAAAGAATACTCTCTCCGGATTCTTTCTTTATTTACTTCAGCCACACGAAAAATGGCGAAGTCAGGTTTAATAAATTTATTCAGATTGAGCAATGGCGGATAATAAATATCATTATGCACACGGCCAGAAATAATTCCCTGCATATCTTTTGCTGTGGCCATCCCTTCACTGTAAAGTACAACACCGGGTTTTGCATTATCAGCAGCTTGTTGTAGTGCATCGCTGCCTTCTGCTCTTGTATCCAGCACGGCGCCATCTGCATCAATTTTTTTTATATAATCAGTCATGGTTTGCAGCGACTGTTTTTCATCCTTATCATCCCATGGATTATAACTGATAAAATATTTTGTTCCCATTGCATGAGAAAGCTCTGCCAGTTCTTTTTGTTTTTCCAAACCACCCGGCAAATCTTTCATTAAATCCCATTGTGTTCTCTGGTCAAGCCCCAGCACGGGCCAGGTGGGCCAGATGGTGAAAATATCATCACCACCATATAGTTTTTTCTTGTCAGTTAAAAATTCCTTCAGTTTATAGGACGAGTCATTTGCGTTATAATAATTTTTTTCCCAGGCCATCATTAAATGCATGGTGTACGACTTCCGGATATACTCAAGGTCTTTTCTTTCATATAATTTATTATTGAAGTGCTGTACTTCGTACAGCATTTTTTCCTGAAAACATTTTTTTAATGCTGCATGCCAGTCGCCATCCACTATATCTGCATAAAAATCAAAACTGATTTTCTTTCCGGGCTGCAAAAAATAAGGACTCCGGTTTAGCAGGTAATTCTGAATACTGTCATTGTCTCTGCGAATAAGACCGAACAAAGTTTTGCCATTATCTAATTCAACAGCGGTAAAATTCAGATCATTGTTATTATGCGGCACAACAACACCAATTGGCTCTTTACCGGGTTGAAATAAAAAAGAACGACTGGTATCAGCTAAGGTTTTTCCTGAAATATAATTGTGACTTTCATTTTTACCGAATGGAATAATATTTGAAAAAGAAACTGCCTTTTTCCCATTATTTGTAAATACCAATTTGACTTTATATCCATCATTAAACTTTGTATCCGGTTCCTGAAGAAGATGAAGAGAGTTTTTGGAAAATAAATCAAGCAACCCTCCATTTGAATTGTAAACCCGGCTATTCATCTCAATAGAAAATAAAGGAAGCGAAACCGGTATCAAACCGTTTTGAAGCCTAAGTTCCTTTATATTTATTGGTTTTGTATTTTCAAATACAAGTCCTTTTAGTTGCTGGGCAAAAGAAATTATACATATAAACAGTACCGGCAGTAAGGCGAAAAATTTTTTCATACAGTAATTTTAAAATTACAATTTTTAAACATCCGCCGATGATTTAGATTTGTTATACAAACAATTACACATGTACCAGACTTTACTGACTTTATTTGAAAATGAAATTTTTACTATTGTTATCAATCGGCCTGACAAACTAAATGCGCTGAACAAAACCGTGATTGAAGAATTATCTTCCGCCATTGATGAAGTGATAAACAATAAAGAAATAAAATCAGCCATCATTACCGGTGCCGGGCCCAAAGCATTTGTTGCCGGAGCTGATATTTCTGAATTTCTTTCTTTGGATGCAAATGGCGGAAAAGCATTGGCACAAAAAGGACAGGATTTGGTTTTTAATAAAATAGAAAACTGTACAAAACCAATTGTGGCTGCGGTTAATGGTTTTGCATTGGGTGGTGGTTGTGAACTGGCAATGAGTTGTCATTTTAGAATTGCAAGTGATAATGCAAAGTTTGG
>JANOJO010000512.1:0-1791 GCA_031418795.1 Bacteroidota bacterium
AAATTTTTCTACATGATAACCGGTAATGGCAGAACCGAAGGCCATGCCCACTAATAAAAAAGAAAGTAATGAATAAACCACTTTCATAAACATAATACGCATGGTGGAATAGCCTACTTTAAAATTTTCTAAAATGGCAGCCGGAATAATTAACAATAAGGCTATCCAGCTCCAGTTTTTATTAAACCATGCATCATTTAAGGTTAGGGTTAAAACCAACACTAAAACAATGGAAAGAAGTCCCCAGGGAAATAAAAGAAATGTGGCAGTCTTGGTTGATGGAACAGGCATAGTTTGATTTTTTGTTGCAGCAGAAAGTTAGATAATAATTTTCATAAATTATTAAACCGGAAATGTAAATAAATTATTTTTTCAGGAGTTTCTGAACATTAAGGCAAAAGCGCTACCTTCTCCTTCTACACTCTGCACCTGGATTGTTCCCTTGTGCAGCAGCATTATCTGTTTGCATAGACTCAACCCAATACCACTGCCGCTTTTCTTCGTACTGAAAAATGGAACGAAGATCCTGTCAAGCAACTCATCGGAAATACCCACACCATTATCTGCAACTTTAATCAATTGTTTATTTCCCTCCTGTAAGGCAGATAAGACAATTCTTGGATTTATTTTATCTTTTACAGCTTCAAGAGCATTGATGACTAAATTGATTAAAACCTGTTCGATAAGATTCACATCTACCTCAATCATCAGCTCAGGATCTTTAAGAATCACTTCCAGTTCAATATTTTTTTGCTCAAGCGTTGGCTGCATCAGTGTATGAAGGTTTTCAAATAAATCACGGACAAAAATCTTTTTAAGATTAGGAGTTGTAATCTTATTCAGGTTACGGTATGTTTCTGCAAATTTTAGTAACCCCTCGCTTCGGCGTTTAATAGTTTCAAGTCCCAGTTCCAAATCATCTCTGTCGCCGGAGTTATCTGAAACTGTCGTTTGCAATAAACGATTCTTCAAAGTACCCGCTAAAGATGAAATGGGCGCAACAGAATTCATTATCTCATGTGTCATTACACTCAGTAATTTTTGCCATGCTCTTGCTTCTGTTTCATCCATTGCTTCGTTTATATTCTGACAGGCAATGACTTTATTTATTTTCCCTTCTGTTTGAAATATGGTAGCGGCTAACAAAATTTTTCAGCATCAAAAACAGGATATACCAAACAACTCAATAATAATCTTGGAACATTTGTTGGTATCAATATGCAGGTTCCGTTATTCAACAGTTTTCAGACTAAAAACCGGGTTAAACTTGCAAAAATTAATTTAGCAAACACACAACTGGAATCAGATGATACAAAACTTCAGCTGAAGCAAAATATTGAACAGGCTTATTTGAATATGACAAGTTCTTTTGACCGCTATAAAGTTTTAAGTGAGCAGGTAAACAATTTTGAAGAATCATTTCGTGCTGCGGAAGTAAGATTTAATACCGGGGTAATTAATTCAGCCGAATATTTAATCAGTAAAAATAATCTTGACAGAACAAAGATTAATCTGGCTCAATCGAAGTATGAATATTTATTCCGCACCAGGTTGCTGGATTATTTTCAGGGCAGGCAATAAACGATTAAAATAAAAAAAGTAAAACATGAGTGATTGACTTTTTTTGTAGCCTCGGCGGGAATCGAACCTGCATCTGGGGCTTCGGAGGCCCTTATACTATCCATTGTACTACGAGGCCAGGTTGAGTTATTAGTTACGAGTCATGAGTTACGAGTACTTAATTTAAAGTCTCTGACTCTTGACTCCCGACTCTGAACTACTTAAATAACC
>JANOJO010000513.1:0-2315 GCA_031418795.1 Bacteroidota bacterium
GCAAAGGCAGAGTGTCAAATGTTTTCCGCGCCAATTTTGAAGAATCTGGTTTGCTTACAAACCTTATCAATTTTAAAGCCTTTGACAGTCTTTTCCGATTTATAAAATTAGATGCAGAATTTATCCGTCATATAAATTTTGGAAAAAGTTCTTTAGTATTGAGAGCATTTGCAGGCGCAGGATTTGCATTGGAAACCAGAAAAAGAAAAACAAATGTGAATCTTCCTTTCTTTAAACAATTTTATTCAGGTGGGCCCAATAGTATGCGGGCATGGGGCTTGCGTTTGCTGGGGCCGGGGGCAACTGTGAAAACAAAGGATGAGGTTCCTTTTCGATTTGGCGATTTTCAATTTGAAACTAATGCAGAGTTCCGTTTTCCGGTTGCCACACTTGGTATTTGCAAAGTGAGCAGTTGTTTGTTTACTGATATTGGCAATGTTTGGTTTTTAAAAAGCAATCCTGATTTTCCTGATGCCACGCTTACTGCTTCAAAATTATTTAAAGACCTTGCAGTTGCGCTTGGTACCGGATTAAGATTTGATTTTGATTTTTTCTTAATCCGGCTTGACTATGGCCTTAAAATAAAAAACCCATCGCCGCATCCGGATCATATCGACAGTCAATATAAATGGTTTTATAATTTCAGACCTCTCGGTGGTATTGTTCAGTTAGGCATCAACTACCCTTTTACTCTTTAATAAGTTTTACCTGCTCCTCAAATGCTGCAATGGTCATTGCATCTTCTAATTTATATTCTCCAATTCTTGTTCTGCATAAACTGCTGAGGAAAGCGCCGCATCCAAGTTTTTCACCAAAATCATTTGCAAGGCTGCGGATATAAGTACCCTTGCTGCACACAACACGGAAATGCACAAGTGGTAAATTAATTTCTGTTAATTCAAATTCTTTAATAAAAAGTTTTCGGGGTTCTAATTTCACCTCCACTCCTCTTCTTGCTGATTCATACACTCTTTTTCCATCTACTTTTATAGCTGAATGTGCAGGAGGCACCTGCATTATTTCACCAATAAAATCTTTTGTTGCTGCATTTATTTTTTCTTTGGTTAAAAAAGAAATGTCTTTACAATTTTCCGGTTCGCTTTCCGAATCATAAGTTGGCGTGGTGGCACCCAATGTAAAACTGCCTGTATATTCTTTTTCCTGTGCCATGTACTCATTTATCTTTTTTGTAAGTTTTCCTGTACAGATAATCAATAAACCTGTGGCAAGCGGATCAAGAGTACCTGCATGTCCAACTTTTTTTATCCGGATAAGACTTCTGATTTTTCTTACTGCATCAAAAGATGTCCATTCAAATGGCTTGTTGATGAGCAATACTTTTCCTTCTTCAAAATTATTTTGCGGATTATTCATTGGGGCAAAAGTAGGGGTTGTATCTCGTTACGGGTTATGGATTATGAGTCGTAACCCGTAACCAAAAACTAATAACCAGAAACCTGAAATCATATCGCCTGCCTCTCTTTCAATTCAAGATATTTATTTACTGTGTTTACCGTCAGGTTTTCGGGAGAAGTAAGGATAGACATGATGCCGTGATTCTGCAGTTCTTTTACAATCACTTTTTTTTCATGCACAAATTTTTCTGCAATTGTTTTTACATAAATACCTTCTATATCTTTTGCTTTTTTAACTGTCAGTTGATTCAGTTCTGTGTTTTCAAAAAAAACAACGAGTAACAAATGATGTTTTGCAATCATCCTCAGGTATGGCAATTGCCGCTGCAGGCCACCCAAAGATTCAAAGTTGGTAAAAAGTATAAGCAGGCTTCGGTGCCGGATATTGGCCCGAACCTGTTTGTAAAGCATTTCAAAATCACTTTCTAAAAAACGGGTGGTTTGGTTGTACAGCAACTGCAATACATTTTGTAACTGTATTGGTTTTTTTTCGGCGGGCAATACAGTTCCAATTTTATCAGCAAAAGTTATCAGCCCAAAACGATCGTGCCTTTGCAGGCTTACATTACACATCACCAAAGAAGAATTGATGGCATAATCAAGTAAAGAAAGATTGTTAAACGGCATTTTCATCAGTCTTCCTTTGTCAACAATACAATACACCTGTTGTGATCTTTCGTCAAGATAATTATTTACCATCAGATCGCCTTTTCTTGCTGTGGCTTTCCAGTTGATGATGCGGATATCATCGCCACGGGTATATTCTTTTACATGCTCAAATTCTAAACTGAGGCCGAGCTTTCTTAATTTTTTTGTACCCATTTCATTTGTTTGTGCATCTCTTGCAATCAAATCAAATTTTCTCATTTGAAAAAAAGATGGGTAAACAGGAATCATTTG
>JANOJO010000514.1:0-2329 GCA_031418795.1 Bacteroidota bacterium
GATTTTTTTACGGGTGTCTGGTGCACCAACAGCGAGTCGCAGGTTACTTACGCAATAACGGTTGTCTTCATCTACTGAAGGAATAAAATAAAGTATGCTGTTGAACTTTGCATCAGCCGCTAATGCCCGGGGGAGATCCAGAATTTTTTCTTCATTAAAATAGATGCGCAACCGTTCTTTTTGACGCCACATGGAAATATGAACGGGTTTGCTTTTATCGGCAAAATGGTGTGTAATGATCTGCACTGATGCCTCAGAGCCGCCATTTTTCCTTCGTGCAGAACTAATAGAACCATCGGTGCTGTTACCAGCATAAACGGAGAAATAAAAATTGTTATTTGCTGTTTGCCAGTGATGGGGTTTATCACGGTCTGAGAGTTCTGCAAGGGCAGTATGGAAAGATGGCCAACCACCGGTTTTGTTACCATGGAGGGTGATCAGATCAAATTCAAACGTGAAATTATCATGCAGGCTATCAATAAATTCAGGCATGAATGTGCCGGCTCTGTGCATCATAAACCAATGGCCTGGATTTTCGTCAATTGTCACTATTTCACCCGAAGCATTTGTATTCCATTTAGCAGGAAAATCTCCAATGGCATCTTGTTTAAAATCCTCGAAAGCAATAATTCTTTCTCCTGGTACAAAATCATATTTGCTGTAAGATTTTATGGAAGCCGGGTTATCTGTAATATTGGAAGCGTTATTGTTGTTTGCCGGGTTGTTATTATCTGTTACAGAATTTGTGTTCTGTACACTGTCTTTCTTTTTTTTATCAGCATCTCCGGTAATTATATCCTTTACACCTTTTTCTGTTTTACTGAAGGCAGTGTCCACCGTATTGTCTGTCCCAGTGTTTACTTTTTGGTTGGCCTTGTCTATGGTTCTTTGTTTGGCACGGTCTGTTATTTTTTTTAAGATTTGTCCTTGTGCAAAAAAAGTAAAACAAAGCAGGCTGGAAAAAACGAGTAATTTTTTCATAAACCGGTATTTTAATATTAATAAAAAAGAGCTGGAGCAATTCCCTTGTTCAGGGGGTGGGGATTATAGTGTAGAAAGTTAATTATTTTTTTATAATAATTAAAATAAAAAAAGTATGCAAGAAAGATGAAGATTCTTTGCATCCTAAAATTTACTTATAAATAACCTTACAGCAAAAAGAAGAGTTTAAAAAAGGGTAAAACAATTAGTCAATCCCAAAAGCAAATAACAAAAACGACATACCCGTGCCCGACATTTCCATTTTACTAAAAGCATACTCTCCCTTTGGAAGGGTTTTATCAATGACCAGTTCCCAATATCCTTCTCTTATTTTTTTAACGCTGAACGTGTATTGGACACTTGATTTTGTTTTTTTACTGGCAAATGGCATGGCCCCTGCGTTTTTTTGCATCAATATTTTTCTTTTTCCTTTTTCACTTTCAGTTTTGTATAAGGTAATTGTACTTGCGGGGTCATTCATTCCACCCTGCATACCCGACATCATGGATGGATCAATACCGCTGGCTCTCATCATTGAATCTGCTGGCGATAATGCCTTTGTTGAAGATGCTCCCGTGGAAATAATAAAGGAAAGTTTTGCTCCGGTTGTTAGCTGTACTGTAGATTTTGATCCGTCCATCTCATAACCACTTTCGGAGCCGCCCAATCCACCCAGTTTAGTTTTGCTTTCCATTTTTGAAACATTTTTTTCTAATCGTTCTGCAGAGTTAACACTGTCTTTTTTTAAATAATAAACTTCATTGCTGAATTCAGGTTCAGGATGGGAAAGAATTGTGTTTTGTGAAATTGCCGGCAATTTATTTACCATAAATAATAAAAGCAGCGGAAGATATTTTTTCATCATTATTTTTTTTATGAGATTATGATTTTAATATTTTATTTCTCTTTGTCTTTATCTTTTTTCTTTGAACCTCCCAACCGCCAGCCTATATATAGTTGCACTACATTATTTTTTGCATCTTCACTGCTGAAGGATGGCCGCTGAAAACTTTGAATGTCTTTATACACTTTAGATAAACTCACATTATATCTTGCTCCTATTATCAGGCCCATCACCGGATGAACTTCGGCTCCCAATGCATAGCCATAGTCTATCCGGTTATACAGATCCATTATCGGATTTCCTGTACTGCTTCCGCCATTACTGCTATCTACCTTCGCACTTACTAAGTATGCAGTTTGTGCACCAAACATCAGCGAAATATATTTGGTAATGTTGATGGACATTAACTGGCCCATCTGAATATAATCAAGATTAACATTGCCGGTGTTGGTGCTGGTTTTATAATCATAACCCTGGCGTGAAAAAATAAATTCTGTGCGGGAA
>JANOJO010000515.1:0-2698 GCA_031418795.1 Bacteroidota bacterium
GAATAGCGCCGATTGCTGTTAAATACGGTGAAGGTGTTTATTTGTATGACTATGATGGTAAACGGTATCTGGATTTTTCATCGGGTCTGATGAATGTAAATATTGGTCATGGCAATCAACGGGTAACAGAAGCAGTGGCAAAACAAATGCAGGAAGTAAGTTATGTGACACCGAGCTGTGTTACCAAAGTACGTGGTGAAGTGGGAAAGAAACTTGCAGAAATTTCACCAAAGGGATTGACAAAAACCTTGTTTACTGTTTGTGGCGCTACTTCAATTGATAATGCAATCAAGCTGGCACGCCTTTATACAGGCCGTCATAAAATCATTGCGAAGTACCGGGCTTTTCATGGAGCATCCTATGGTGCTATGACTGCCGGCGGCGACCCGAGAAAATTAGCAGCCGACTCACAACAAATGCCTAACGTGGTGCATGTGGAAGATCCGTATTGTTATCGTTGTCCGTTTGGTCAAACATTTGGAAGCTGTAAATATGAATGTGCCGAACATGTAGAAAGAGTAATTCAGTTTGAAGGGCCGGAAAATGTTGCGGCTATTTTAATGGAAGGAGAAAGTGGCAGCAGTGGGTGTATTAAATATCCGCCTGATTATTTAAAAAAGATAAGAGCCATTTGTGATAAGTACGGAATTCTGCTGATTGCTGATGAAGTAATGAGCGGATTTGGAAGAACCGGCAAATGGTTTGGGGTGGATAATCATGGAGTGATTCCTGATATGATTGCAACGGCAAAAGGAATTACTTCAGGCTATTTGCCGCTTGGTGCATTAATTGTATCTGATAAAATTGCTGCTCATTACGATGATAAAGTTTTATGGCTTGGTCTTACTTACTCTGCACATCCGGTTAGTTTGGCTGCAAGTCTGGAAGTTTTAAAAATATATGAAGATGATAATTTAATTGAGAATGCAGCAGCCATGGGAAAATATATTGATCAAAGAATGGAAGAGTTGAAAAAGAAACATTTATCAATTGGTGACTGGAGAAATACAGGTTTGCTGGGTTGTATTGAGTTAGTAAAAAACAAGGCAACCAAAGAACCAATGGCGCCTTTCAATGCAAAACCAGATGAAATGGCTGTGATGAATAAAGTAGCAGCAAGATTAAAAGAACTGGGCATGTACACATTTGTAAGATGGAATTATATTTTTATTGCACCTCCGCTTTGTATAACAAAAGAACAGATTGATGAAGGGCTGGTGATGATTAGTGATGCGATAAGTATTGCAGATGAGGCCTCCCCAAACCCCTCCGAAGGAGGGGCTTAAGTACCCTAAGTTTATATCCTCTTATGAGTATAGAAAATTTCAATATTTCAGACTCTAAGAACCCTCCTTTGGAGGGCAGGGAGGCTTCTGAGAACCCCCCTTCGGGGGGCAGGGGGGCTTTGATCAACGATGACCTTGCACCTATCCCAATCGAAAAAAGAACATGGGGTACATGGAACTATGCAGCATTATGGATAAGCATGAGTCTTTGCATTCCTACTTATATGCTTGCAAGTTCATTGATTGGTGGCGGCATGAACTGGTGGCAGGCAATCCTTACAATTTTTCTCGGCAATACAATTGTTTTAATTCCAATGTTATTGAATGGTCATGCCGGAGCAAAATATGGAATCCCATTTCCTGTTTTTGCAAGAGCAAGTTTTGGAACAAAAGGGGCAAACATACCGGCCATGCTTCGTGCAATAGTTGCCTGCGGCTGGTTTGGTATTCAAACATGGATTGGCGGCGCATCTATTTATAATATAGTAAGAGCATGGAACCCGGCAATGCCGGAGATTGACAGCAGTTCATTATTTCCACAAACAATACCGATGATTTGTTTTTTACTTTTCTGGCTGTTGAATATGTTTATAGTTTATCTCGGTGTTGAAAGCATAAAAAAATTATTAGTGTTCAAAGCGATTTTTCTTCCGGTTGCTGCACTGGCATTATTATTCTGGGCTATCAGCGCTGCAAATGGATTGGGGCCGATACTGGAACAGCCATCAAAATTATCCGGCCCTTCATTCTGGAATTATTTTTTTCCTGCATTGACGGGGATGGTTGGATTTTGGGCCACGCTGTCATTAAATATTCCTGATTTTACTCGATACGCCAAAAGTCAGAAAGCACAAATAAGGGGGCAGGCAATTGGATTACCATCGTCAATGACTTTGTTTGCTTTCATTGGAGTGGTCGTTACATCTGCAACAGCGATTGTTTATGGCAGTACTATTTGGGATCCTGTTCAGTTAGCCGGAAGATTTGAAAATAAAATGATGGTAACATTTGCCATGATTGCCGTTGCTATATCAACATTAGCAACCAATATTGCAGCAAATATTGTTAGCCCGGCAAATGATTTTTCAAATTTGGCTCCGAAGAAAATTAACTTCAGAGTTGGTGGATACATTACCGGAGTAATTGGCATTGCTATTTTTCCATGGAAACTGATTGCAGACCCTACTGGTTATATTTTTAACTGGCTAATTGCTTATTCAAGTTTGCTTGGCCCGGTGGGAGGAATTATGATTGCAGATTATTATTTTATCCGCAAACAAAATTTAAATGTAAATGAATTGTATCAGCACAACGGACAGTACAGTTTTGGAAACGGGTTTAATAAAAATGCTATTATAGCTTTGCTATGTGGCATTTTACCCAACGTGCCCGGATTTTTATTACAAGTAAAA
>JANOJO010000516.1:0-2852 GCA_031418795.1 Bacteroidota bacterium
CTTATTTTTGCTCTTTCCAGTAACAACTGATCCCAGTGTTCCGTTCCTTTCCAGAATATCTTTTTCATCTCCCGCATTGCTTCCGGGTTAGATTGTGATAAAGTAAAACTCAACCGGCTTATAGAATCATCCATGCCTTCCATAGTTGCATGCAATTCAGAAAATAATCCTTTTCTTCTTGCCCAATCAGCATTTCTCCAATGTGCGGCGTCAATTGATAACTGTGAGAATGCAGATACTCCTATTTTTCTTTCCACCGCCGGGCCTACTACAAACGGGCCGATGCCCACAGCCAGTTCACTCAGTTTTATTTCCGCCGCTTCGCTGGCAATAGCGTAATCAACCGATGCGGCAAGCCCTACGCCGCCACCCACACATTTACCATGAATGCGGCCAATGATAAATTTCGGACAAATACGCATGGCATTAATTACATGAGCAAAGCCACTGAAAAACTCCAATCCCTCTTTTTCATTTTTTATAGCAATCAGTTCATCAAAAGATGCACCTGCACAAAAAGCTTTTTCCCCGGAAGAGCGAAGGATGATAACGATCGTGTCGGGGTCTTCTCCTGCATGCTGAATGGCGGATGCTAAATCACGGAGAATTTTCGCCGGCAGAGAATTACTTTGCTGATGAAAAAATTCAATGGTTGTAATCCCTTTATGTGCTTCTGATTTTACATAGCCATTCATACAACTACTGTTTTATTTATAAAAATTACCTGTAAGGTAGATGACCGTATCAACAAAAAATAAATTTTCATTATTAGTCAAAACATTTTCATCATGTAAATCTTCCAGGATAATACCAAGAAATGAATGAAAATAATCGTTATTCTTTTTTAATTCAAAACCATTAGCAAGTAAAAATTGTTTTACATTATCCAGGTTGGTCAATTCTGTTGAGGTAATAAAAGACTGCTTCAAAACAGCAAACAATCTATTCTCAAATGTGTAAAAACCAATCAGGGAATATGCGGTATCCGGGAAAAGATAATTATGTATTAATAAATTATTGAAATAGTCTTCCCAATACAGGTAAAAAACTGCATCTGAAATCTTAATTACATTCCTTGAGTTTTCAGGAAAATAAACTTTTTGTTCAGCGCCTTCTGTTATAAACGTACCAAATGAATCTGATTGAACCCACAAATTATTCTGATTAACAAACTCTCTCAATTTCTCTGTTTCCTGCTCCCTGCTATACTTTTTTTCTTCAGCTCCTTTACCTGCTGTAAAACTTTTTCTAAGGTGGGCCTGGGCTGTTTTGATAAGTTGGCTTTCGCCGCCAGTGTCCGCTCCGAAAATGATATTCTGTAATTCATTTTTTAATTCGTTTATTCCGGTAATAAGACTTTTCACAAAACTAAGTTATAAAAGAAACCCTTATAGTCATACAGACTGTTTTCTTGCTACCATCGTCAGTATCGTCGCTACACCCGTCACTTCATTTGTTTCATCAATCATTTCTACCAGCCATTTTACAATTCCTTTTTCGATATCATCCCCTCGCTTAAAATCTTCTGGTTTCTCAACTACACGTTTATCATTCGGCAATTTTTCTTTGCAGGTAAACCGGATATGTATTTCACTGCCGGGATAAACAGGTTTGGTAAAACGAAGTTCATCAATACCATAATTTAACAACACTGGATTTTTTTCATAGCCATCAACAAACAAACCGGCGGCAAGACTCATTATAAAATAGCCATGCGCCACCTGCCGCTCAAACATGGTTCCGGTAAAATCTGTTGTTTTAATATGAGCATAAAAATGATCGCCGCTTAGATCAGCAAATTTATCTATGTCTTCGCTGGTGATAATTCTTTTCTCCGTAATAATTTGTTCGCCTATTTGTAATTCTTCAAAGTATTTTGAAAAAGGATGCTTACCCGTTTTTATACCAACGGCATTTTGCTGATACACATTTGTAATGGCAGTAATGGTAGTTGGTGAACCCTGCAACGCTGTTCTTTGTAAATAATGTTTTACCCCGCGAATGCCACCCATCTCTTCACCTCCACCTGCACGGCCTGGGCCGCCATGCACCAGCAATGGCAATGGCGAACCATGCCCTGTACTTTCTTTAGCACATTCATTATTCAATACAAGAATTCTTCCATGATGTGTTGCTGCACCAATTACATATTGTTTTGCAATTTTATAATCAGCGGTAACAATTGTTGAACACAAACTTCCTTTTCCCAATTTGCTCAGTACAATTGCATCATCCATGTTTTTATAGGGCATAATTGTACTTACCGGTCCAAAGGCTTCCACTTCATGCACTTCTTTTGCATCATGTGGTTTGTTGTTCATTAATAATATTGGTGAAAGAAAAGCTCCTTGATTTGCATCGGCATCTACTACTTCCACACTGTCCAAAGAACCATAAATAATTTTTGATGAAGCAAGTAATTTCTGTACCTGTTCTCTTACTTCTTTGCGCTGAGTTTCCCCGGCAAGCGAGCCCATTCTTACTTTTTCATTTAATGGATTTCCAATTACTGTTTGTGATAATGATTTTGCAATAGCTTTCCATAAGTCATCCATTTTATTTTCCGGAACAAATATTCTGCGTATGCCCGTGCATCTTTGCCCGGCTTTTAATGTCATTTCTTTTCTTACTTCTTTTATAAAAATGTCCCACTCGGGTTTATCAGGCGACACATCATCACCAAGTACAATGCAATTCAAACTATCGGCTTCCATATTAAAAGGAACATTCTCACTCATTATTTTTTTATTTGCTTTCAGCATTTGCCCTGTTGATGCGCTGCCGGTAAACGTAACCACATCCTGTGATGTAACTTGATCTAATAAATCACCGGCGCTGCCGCAAATAAGTTG
>JANOJO010000517.1:0-14963 GCA_031418795.1 Bacteroidota bacterium
AAATGACCTTACAAAGACGCTGCTTCGCCAGTATCAGTTTGCATTTACAATGAGCAACGATTTTCATCTTACTATCAAAAACACAACACCGGTTTCAATAGAAGATCCGGTTAATGTTAATGACAGGCAGGAAGCATAAAATAATGAAAAAATAAAACCAATTACTGGTTATGTTTCGTTCAGTATTCACAGGCACCGGTTCTTATATCCCGCCGCATATTCAATCCAACAGCGATTTCTCCAATCATATTTTTTATGGCGACAATCATTTGCCTCTAACCACCCCGCCGCAGGAAGTGGTTGAAAAGTTTAAACAAATTACCGGCATTGAAGAACGCCGCTATACTACAGATGATTTAAATGCGTCTGATATTGGCAGCATAGCAGCAAAACTCGCTATTGCAGACAGTGGCGTGGATGCCGAAAAGCTTGACCAGATTATTGTAGCACAGAATTTCGGAAATGTTTTCAAACATACTATTCAAACAGATGCTGTGCCATCAATTGCCAACCGCATTAAATATGAACTGGGAATAAAAAATCCTGATTGCGTTGCGTATGATATTTTATTTGGATGCCCCGGTTGGTTGCAGGGTGTAATACAGGCCGATGCATTTTTTAAAGCCGGTATTGCAAAAAAAGCATTGGTCATTGGTACCGAAACACTTTCCAGGGTTATTGATATGTACGACCGTGACAGTATGATCTTCAGCGATGGGGCAGGGGCTGCTGTTTTAGAATACCAGGAATCTGCAAATAATAATTCAGGAATACTTGGCGCTGCTGTTCAAACTTTTTCGGCAGAGGAAATTGAATATATCAATATGGGTAAATCTTTTTTTCCCGGCAGCGACCCTCATGTACGCTTTATAAAAATGAAAGGAAGAAAAGTGTATGAGTTTGCCATGAAGTATGTGCCTGCGGCAATGAAGCAATGCCTTGAAAAAAGCGGAGTGGAAATTACTGATCTGAAAAAAATATTTATTCACCAGGCCAATGAAAAAATGGATGATGCAAAAATAACACGGCTGTATCAATTGTATGGCATGAAATCTCACCCTGAAAATATAATGCCCATGAGCATTCACTGGTTAGGCAACAGCTCAGTGGCTACTATTCCTACTTTATTAGATTTGGTAAGAAAAAACAATGTAGAATCTCACGAATTATCACCCGGCGATATTATTCTGTTTGCATCTGTTGGCGCCGGTATGAATGTGAATGCTGTTTGCTACCGCTACTGATTTTAATCTCAAAAACTTTTTCACCACTTATCTTCCCTGCGAAAAAGCACGGCTTCTTTTACCGGCAGGTTTTCTTCTGTGGTTAAATGCAGATGGCTTTGCAGATATTTGCTTTGGCAAATCGTGCATAACTGCTACATCATACAAATGAGATGTTACTATCGGGATGGTTTTCTTTATCAGCTTTTCAATATCACTTAAAAATATTTTTTCGCTCCAGTCGCAAAAAGAAATAGCCACGCCACTGGCGCCGGCACGTCCGGTTCTGCCAATACGGTGAACATAAGTTTCAGAAATATTCGGCAATTCAAAGTTTACAACATGAGAAAGTTCATCAATATCAATTCCACGGGCAGCAATATCTGTAGCCACAAGTACTCTTGTTTTTTTATTTTTAAAATTTTCTAAAGCAGCCTGCCTCGCATTTTGTGCTTTATTACCATGTATGGCTTCAGTACGGATGCCTGCATGATTTAAATGGCGGGCAAGTTTATCAGCTGCATGTTTCATTTGGGTAAATACCAGAGCAGATTCAATGCTTTTATCCTGCAATAAATGTATAAGCAGCGACGGCTTGTTTTGTTTTTCTACAAAATACACATGCTGCTGAATCAAATCTACTGTTGATGCAGGAGGTGTTACTTCCACCTTTACCGGGTCAGTTAATAAAATATTTGCAAGCTGTTTTATTTCTGAGGGCATGGTGGCTGAGAAAAAAAGTGTTTGTCTTTTCGCAGGAAGTTTTGCAATAATTCTTTTTACATCACGAACAAAACCCATGTCTAACATTCTGTCTGCTTCATCAAGTACAAAAAATTGAATCTCGTGTAATGATACATGACCCTGCTGCATCAGATCGAGCAGGCGGCCGGGTGTGGCTACTAAAACATCAACACCACGACGAATTGCATTTACCTGGCTATACTGTGGCACGCCGCCAAAAACTACCTGGTGACGCATGGGTAAAAATCTTCCGTAAGCTTTTATGCTTTCGCCAATCTGAATGGCAAGCTCTCTTGTTGGTGTAAGAATCAGTGCACGGATTTTATGCGGCGCTAATTTTTTTTCTTCCACCTGCTGGTACAGCAGTTGCAAAATAGGAATTACGAATGCTGCCGTTTTACCTGTACCTGTTTGTGCACAGCCGAGCAAATCTCTTTTTTGTAAAATAATGGGAATTGATTTTTCCTGGATAGGAGTGGGGATTGTATATCCTTCCTTGCTCAACGCCTGTAATACAGGCTCAATGAGCTGTAAATTGTTAAATGACACTTTTGAAAACTATTTGATTAAAAATTATGGTAAGGCTATCAAAAAAAATGAATGATACTTTACCTGCCTTACGTTAAGCCATCACAGCGCTGGGGAAGAAATTAAACTACACCATCAGGGAGAGCAATAACATCAAGAACTGCGAAACTACTGTTATTAACCGGGATTATCTAATGTCATTTAATAAAAATGAGCAACACTGTTTGATACAGTTTGCTCAAAAAATATAATTTTAAAAAAATATTAGTTTATAATCTTCACATTCACAGCCATGGAACCACGCTGGCCCATTTCTATTTCAAAACTCACTTTATCGTTTTCCTGCACGGGTTCAGAAAGATTATTGGCATGTACAAAAACACTTTCCTGCGACAGGCCGTCTTTAATAAAACCAAAACCTTTTTCATTATTAAAAAAAGTAACCTTGCCTTTTCTCATCAGTTCTTCTGCTGTTGGGGGTATATATTTAGGAACGCCAATTTCGATGTCTTCTAATTTTATATTCACTTTTTTCCGCGGGTCGGGTGGGGTGGGTGAAAAATTGCCAAACTCATCCACATAAGCAATCATATCGTCAAAGCTTTTTCCGTCTTTTGCTTTGTCTTTACGATCCTGCATTTTTTCTGCTTTATCCTTTCTTTCTTTTTGTTTTTTCTTTTCTCTTTCTTTTTTATTCCAGGTTTCACCCATGTTTTTTGTTTTAAATTAAAATTAGCAGCAACTGTTTTTTATTGTTTTTTAAACAACCAACTGCCTTGTAAATTACGGCTGAAGGTAAGGTATTTAAATTACATGAAATTTTGCTGCCCCCTGCTGATGCAGTTATTAAAAAAGTGAAAGTTGCAGCTGTTTTTTATGTTTACTTTTATCACTATCTCACCAGGTTGCTGAAGCGGGTCAATATAAAAAATTTCTGATTCTTCATCACGGGAGGCAATGATGATTTGTGTAAGGTCTGCATGTTCTTTAAACAAGTCTCTTATCTTTTCTGGTGAAAAATTAAATTATAGAATTATTTTTTATTCGATGTCTCTTATTGCACGGGGTTACTGCTATACACAAACCCACAATGTAAACCCGGTGTGGACACTTTCTTTTTATTGTAGATTATTTTGGAGACCCCGCAAGTACAAAAACCCCTGTGGACGGTTATTTTTTGTGGATTATTTTGAAGACCCCGGAAGTACTGAAATAACTAAGTATCCTGTTTCGTCATCAATTTTAGAGGGTATTCTAAATTCAAATAATTTAAAGATAATTGCTGCCCGTTCTTTATCATTTACACCGTCTTTCAAAACCCTTCCATCAAAATATATTTTAATAAATTCTTCGACTCCTTTTGCGGCATTCTTTTTAACAATTTTTTTATTGGGAACCGAAATAAAATTCCACCTTTTCAGATTCTCATTGCCAATATCAATTACAGATTTGTTTATCAGTTTCTCTTGCATCGAAGATTGATATTGCACTTTGTCAACTCTTCCTGTTTGACGAAAAAAAGAATACAGGTCGTCATTCTCTATAACCGCTAATCCTGTATAATGAGGTGATTTTACTTCCAAGGCTAAAAAATAGCTGTAGTCTTTGAAGTCATTTAGTACTTTTTTGTAAAATGCGGTATCCTGCTTCATACAGGAGCTAAACAATATTAAAATAAATAGGTTCATTTCATTTTCTTTTTACGCTGGTGGTTGGTGTTCAAATATCTTCGGGGTCTTCCTTTTTCCGTATTAAGTGACACTGTCCACGAGGGGTTTGCCGTGTGCTGGCATAGTGAATAGCTGCAACCCCACGTCTGTAAAACTCCACATCCATAAATTTATAATTTATTTTTCAGCCCGGAATATTTATTAAGAAATAATAAGAAAGGCCCCGGTGCAATAAACCATAAGCCGGGCAACCAAACTATCTTTTCTTATTTTTGAAAAATATCCCAGTTGCATGTCATCCAAAATTATTTTTACCGAAGAATTTTGCCAGCCGGAAAACCTGTTTCCATTTACCCTTACCCGGCAAATACAGGATATTCGGGTTGGCATTCTTACCATCAGGGAAAAATGGGAAAAACTGCTGGGAATGAAATCTTATGACCGGTGGGAAGATGATTATAAAGACCTTGACCGCTCTATCCATATTAATAAAAGCATTGGCGATGATGTTTGTTTTATGATTCATGGAAATATTTTACCCACTGCAAAGCTTATAAAGAATATTAAAAAATTAAAGAACGGTGAGTTTATTTCTGTAAATGGAAATGCAGGGGTTATTTTCCGGTTCACAAAAAATGAGATTAAGGAGCCGAATAAAATAAAAGTTACCCGTGCCATTACAATTAAAGATGATGTGAAAAGCATCCGGTTTCCGTGGGATATTTTTCAACTCAACGATTATGCTATTCGCCAGGATTTTAAATTGCTTACTGCAAAAAGAAACCAGGTAGCTTTCGGGTCGCAGAAGATTTCTAAAACAAATAAACTAATAAACCCATCGCAGATTTTTTTTGAAAAAGGAGCCGTAGTTGAGCACTGCATATTAAATGCTGAAGATGGGCCAATTTATATTGGAAAGAATGCGTTGCTTATGGAAGGCACATCCATCCGGGGGCCATTTGCTGCGGGAGAAGGCGCTGTGATAAAAATGAATTCAAGAATTTATGGGGCCACCACCATTGGGCCTTATTGCCTTGCCGGTGGCGAAATAAAAAATTCTATTTTCTTTGCTTACTCCAATAAAGCACATGATGGATATATTGGCGACTCGGTAATAGGAGAGTGGTGCAATCTTGGTGCAGGCACTACCAATTCAAATATTAAAAACAATGCAAGCGATGTGAAAGTGTGGACACCCGCAGGCGAAATGAATGCAGGTAAAAAATGCGGAATGTTTATGGGCGATTATTCTAAAACATCTGTCAATACATCTATTAATACAGGTACGGTGATTGGCGTATGCTGCAATATTATTAATCCGGGTCTTACGCCAAAATTTATTCCCAATTTTTCATGGGGTAGTGAAGGTGTGCAGCGTTATCAGCTTGAAAAAGCAATCATTGATATTGAAGACTGGAAAAAACTGAAAGGGCAATCAATAACAGAAAATGAAAAAATAATTTTGCAACACATATTTAAACACACTTAATAAAAAACTATGCGGACACAAATTGCAGCAGCCAACTGGAAAATGAATTTGACTTTTCAGCAGGGTGAAAAATTACTGGATGAAATACTAGGCGCAGAAATAGCCTTGAAAGATCACCAGCTAACAATCTTTGCCGTGCCATTTCCTTACCTGACAATGGTAAGAAGTGAAGTAAGTGAAGAAAAAAATTACAATGTGGCTGCCCAAAATATTTATCATAAAAAATCCGGCGCCTTTACCGGCGAAGTATCTGCCGAAATGATTCATTCGCTTAATATTAATTTTTGTGTAATAGGTCACAGTGAACGCCGTGAATATTTTGCTGAATCAAATGCCGTACTTGCACAGAAACTAAATCTTTGTTTAGAAAATTTTATCACACCCATTTTTTGTTGTGGCGAAGCATTGGAAATTAGGGAAGCCGGCACACAAAATAATTTTGTAGCGAAACAACTTGATGAATCTCTTTTTCATTTAACCCCTGACCAAATCAGCACAATTGTAATTGCCTACGAACCCATTTGGGCAATTGGCACTGGTAAAACAGCAACAACAGAACAAGCACAAGAAATGCATGCACATTTACGTTCTGTTATTGCCGGCAAGTATGGCGATGTGATAGCGGACAAAATTCCAATACTGTATGGCGGCAGTGTAAAAGCAAATAATGCAAAGGAAATTTTCAGTTGCCCGGATGTGGATGGCGGTTTGGTAGGAGGTGCTTCTCTGATAACGGCAGATTTTATTGAAATTATTAAATCACTTAAACAGTGAAAGATGAATTGGGAATTAGGTCCCGCTTCAGCGGGATGGGATTTGTAATTGGAATTTAATTGAATTGATATTTAAACGAACCATCATTTCTACTTCTTACTATATTGTAATCAGCCGTAAAAATCAAGCCTTGCTTAGTTTTTTGAAAGTGAGGGTAATTGTAAACAATAAAGAAATTTATCCGCTTAGCAGTGATAAGCCGGTTGTAATTGAAGTAAAAGAAAATTATCCCAAAGTGGTTGTAACAGATGGTTTTCATTTTTCCCGGCCGGTAGAACTCATTTATCGTGAACCAAGTTATTATAATTTTAAAGTGGCCTGTGTGATTGATGATTTGCAATTAATGGGCGGCTCTTTTTTACTCGTACTTTTTTATCTGCTTGGTTTTTTTACAGGAATTTTTATTCTTAAAGCAGTAAGCTTTGTTCCGGTTATTTGTTTTCTTGCCGTTTATTATTTCAACAGGAGATCGTTTATAAAAATTATACAGGAGCATTAACAGGCATCGGTAATTCCACTTTTTCAAAATCATTTATTCTGTCTAATTCAAGGACTGTGCTGCCCCCTTTTTTACTGGGATGATACATGATAATGTATTTTGCACCCCACACTATTTCTTCAGCTATATAGGACATTCGGCTAATAACAGTATTAGAAAATACTTCATCAAATGCTTTAAAAAAAACAAGCACTTCAGCTTTTGCATTTTTCAAATCCTGGTGGTTCAAATTGTAAAACGGACTATTTTCAACAATAGCATGTACGATAGTCCAGCTCAGGTTCAACGAATTTATTTTAGAAATCTCCACTGTCAGCGGATAAAATTTATTAGTCATTTTACCATTTTCTTCCTGCTGCATAGCCACTGTAAGTTTTACTTCACCATCAGACAAGCGGTTATTTTTATAAGGAGCCATCCGCAGCATCAGGGCTATTCCATTTTTATACGGAGCTATAATTGCATTATAACTGTATCGCAAAAAAGATTGCGGTCTTGAAAACCTTCCGTATAAAAGACCCGTGGCTAATGCAAAACTTAACAATCCAAGAAAAGCCTGGAATGCAGCAATGGAGCTTACAAGAAATCCTTCAGGATTTATTCTGCCATAACCTACCGTGGTAAATGTTTGGCAACTGAAAAAGAATGCTTCCACAAAATTTTCTACCGGAGTTTTTGTAATCAGGCCACCCAGGTGTTCTACGCCAATAAAAAAATAAATTGCAGCAAACAGCAGGTTAATCATAATAAACATCAGCATAAGAAACAACCAGAATTTCCATTGCGGCAGTGCAAGCATTGTATGATACCAACTGTGCCGATCTAATAAACCAATTCCGCGTCTTACAATATTGGCGCCACCGGTTTTACGGTTAAAAAATCTGCCACTGCTGTTTTCACTGCTTGCGCCAAAGCCGGTAGCAATATCAGAAGTCAGATTGATTTTTCTTTTGAACAGAGCCATAAATTATTTATTAATAATGCTGTAATTTATTAAATATGTTTCAAACAATACATTCACAGTTCAGTTTGTGATAGATTCATAGTTACCGTTGTTTTTTACTTTATTTGTAAAGAATTAAAAAGGATGAAAGAAATTTTCAAAGCAGGGTTTTACAGATTGATGTTTCAGGCGTTCAATTTCCTGGTAGGTTTATTTATTGCAGCGCTTGCCGGTGCTGAAATGTTTGGAACAATCTCTTTAATGGTGGTGAATGCAGCTTTATTACTTCTCTTAACAGGGCTTGGAACTGACCAGGCAATTGTGTGGCATGGTGCCGGTAAAAAATTAGATGCGAATAAATTATTTACATTTTCTTTTGTTACAGCATTATTTCAAATACTAATTTTTCTTTCAGTTGCATTATTTTTTTTAAATATTACGGGTAAAACAGTTTTGACTAAGAGTATTTCGTTTCCTGATTTTTTTCCTGAGTTAATATATTTCTCCGGTATAGTATTACTTGATAAATATGTTTCCCTGTTGTATGCACAGCATAAAGCAAGAATTTGCAATTTGCTTCTGGCGGCTGTTACTGGTATTGCACTTTTAATATTAGTTGCGGCCCGGTTCAATTTTACTTCAATTGAAATTAATCCATTTCTTTTTTTCTGTTTGCTGCCAATTGCACAGGCATTGGTTATTGTATTTTTTTTCCATATAAAAACACCTGCCTGGTTTTCTGGTTTAAATAAACCGGAAATTAAATCTTTCTTCAATTTCTCTTTACTTGTTTTTGTATCCAACATAATCCAGTTTCTTGCTTACCGGATTGATTACTGGTTTATTGAATATTTCAGCAACACAACTGTGCAGGTTGGTATTTATGCACAGGCAAACCGGTTTGCGGCTTTACTATGGATTGTGCCAAATATAATTGCTGCACTGATAATACCTGTATTAAGTTCACCGCAAAATAAATTTGATATAAATGAAGTAGCTGGTATTACAAGAGTTTTAAATTATTTGAACCTGGCAATTACCGGTTTTATTATTTTTAGTTCATACATTGTCTATATTTATTTTCTTCAGAGTAGTTATGCCGGAGGCTTCCTGCCTTTGATTTTTATGCTTCCTGGTTTTTATTTCTTTTCCATCACCCTGCTGCTCGCAGCATATTTTTCTGCAAAAAATATTTTATGGATAAATTTTACCGCATCTTTAATTTGTTTGTCAATTATTGTTGTGCTTGATTATTTTTTAATACCCATTATGGGAATAAAAGGAGCGGCTATTGCAAATTCAATAGCTTATACAGCGTCATCCCTATTTACAATAATCCTGTTTTTAAAAATCTCAAAACTCCGGTTAGCAGATATTTTTGCATTTAAAAAATCTGATTGGAAGTTGATGGCTAAATTGCGTTCATGAATATGGAAAATAATTCATCTTATATTCTCTGGCTTCCTTCCTGGTATCCGTGCAGGCTTACTCCTTATGATGGTGATTTTATTCAGCGCCATGCTCATGCTGTTTCTCAATTTATCAATATTCATGTATTGCATATTATCAGGGATAAAGAGGGTGTGGTAACAAAAGATATTAAAATTGAAGAAACACAAACCGGCAATTTGAAGGAAACAATAATTTATTATTATAGCCGGGCTTCATCCCTTAAAATGTTTGATAGTTTTTTTTCTATTCAAAAATATACAAAGGTTTACAAAAATTTTATCAAGAACCATTTTCTTTCACAGGGATTACCTTCATTAGTTCATGTACATATTGCATTTAAAGCAGGTTTGATAGCGGGATGGATAAGAAAAAAAATGGGCATTGAGTATTTGCTTACAGAACAGTGGACGGTTTATCTTGAAGAAGCAAAACCCAATTTCAAAAGCCTGTCATTGACTAATCAATATTATATTTCAAAAATTATTAATGATGCATTGCTGGTTCTGCCGGTTTCTCATTATTTGGCAACGGCAATTCAACGCAGATGGCCTGCGGCAGCATGTGAAATAGTACCCAATGTAGTTAACACTGAAATATTTTATCCGAAGGAAGAAGAGGAGAGCAGCAAATTAAAATTAATTCATATCTCAACATTAACCTATCAGAAAGATCCAGAGACATTGTTTGAAGCAGCAGGTATTTTAAAAAACCGGGGCATTGATTTTTCTTTGGATATTGTTGGCCCCATCAGCGAAAGCATTCAATTATTAATTAAAAAGGAAAGCATTGAGGAACATGTGAACATGAAAAGCGAAATGCCTCAAAAAGAATTATCAGATTTATTAAGAAAAAGCGATGCCCTTGTATTGTATTCACGATACGAAACTTTCGGTTGCGTTCTTATTGAAGCAAATGCCTGCGGCATTCCGGTGATAGTACCCGATACTAAACTGATGAATGAGATAGTAGAAGAGAATGTGAATGGAATATTGGTGCATCCGGGTTCGGCTCCTGCACTGGCTGAATCATTAATAAGTTTATCAAAAAGCAAAAACAATTTTTCTAAAAACAAGTTAGCTGCAGATACTGCTGATAAATATTCTTATTCCCGCATTGGAAAAATGGTTGTTGAAATTTATTCCCGCTATATGAGCAACTAACCACCCTTTAATTTTTGTATCAGGTCAATATATTCCTGCATAGCTGCTTCCTTTGTTTTACCTTTTAAAGAAGTCCAGGCATCATGCTTTGCTTTATTTACAAAATCAAAAGGGTTTCCCGGCGGTTCGGTATTTACGTCTCCTTCGTTTCCCTGTTTGTATAAGGAATAAAGTTGAAGCAGTATTTCATTGGATGGCTTTTCAGCTAAAGTCTTACTATCAGCAGCCGCTTGCTCAAATTGTTGTTGAATGTCCATAGTTTTTTCTTTCTTGCGAAAATAAGCGAATTACAGTTTGGATTAATTTCTTTATCAGCAGCAACAAAAAATTAATTTTATTCAGTACCTTTTAAAAAAATCGGACTATGAATAAATCAATTTGCAGCATTTCTTTATGCTTAGTATTCACCTGCAGCTTGTTTGGACAAGTAACAAATTTTACCAAAGAAATAAATGAACAGGTCTGGATTCCTTTTATCAGTTCTTTCAGTTCTGGTGATGATGAGGGTTTTAAAAAAGTACACAGTAAAGATGTGATAAGGGTGGAACAGGATGCAGGGAGAATATTTGGATATGATGTATATTTTAAAAAAATGCCCGACAGTGTAAAAAATAAATGGAGTGCATGGAAAAAGAATATTGAACTGCGCTTTACCCAACGCATTGCTTCAGAAACAAATGCCTTTCATGTAGGCTATTATAATACCACAAGCACAAACAGTAAAACGGGGGAAGTAAGAAATAGTTTTGGCAAATTTCATGTGTTGATGAAAAAAGAAAATGGTGTTTGGAAAATTCTATTAGATGCAGATACAGGGGAAGGTGCAAATGAAGAAGTATTTAATAAGGCAGAAAAGATGTAGCTTTAATCATTCAACTTTATTATAAAATTCTGAACAATGAGAACTGTTAAAGAATTGCTTCAAAGCAAAGCGGTTGTTTACAATACTATTGAGCCGGCTGCTCTTGTTATTGATGCGCTGCAAATGCTGAATTCAGTTAACCTCAGTTACCTGATCGTAAAAGATAGCGAAGAGTTTAAAGGAATATTTTGTGAACGGGATTATAGCCGCAATGTAATTCTGAAAGGAAAGTCCAGCACCAGTACAACTGTAGCAGAAGTAATGACAATTGATCTTCCAATAGTGAGTACATCTGAAACTGTAGAGCATTGTATGAACCTGATGAGTACGTATAAAACACGTTACCTTCTTGCTTATGATGATCAGCAATTTGCCGGCGTTATTACCATTCACGATTTGCTGCGTCAGGTAATTGCCAGCAAGGAAGCGGTATTTGATAATTCACTCGCAGAAAAATTGCTGGATCATGAAGAGGGCGGAAAAATTTATTGATCTTTTTTCCATTTTTTCAAATGGGCAATCAACTTCTTGATATTTTCTTTTTTGTTTTCCATTCCGTTCTCATGCTTTTTAATTGCTTTGGCTGGATATGGAAAAAAACCAGGCGATTGAATTTGCTCACACTACTTCTTACAGCAGCTTCCTGGTTTATACTTGGCATCTGGTATGGATGGGGCTATTGTTTATGCACCGACTGGCATTGGCAGATAAGAGAGAACATGGGATACCATGATCAATCTGTCTCATACGTTCATTTCCTGATATTGAAATTAACGGGTATTAATTTTAATCCGGGCCTGGTAGATAAAGCCACTGTCGCAGTTTTCTTTTTAAGTGTGGGAATAAGTGGCTGGTTGAATATCCGGGATTTTAAAAAAGCAAACCGGAATAAAAAACCGTTCCGAAATTAATTCGGAACGGTTTCTTTTTTATTGGCCTGTGTTCTCCGTTGTTTCTTCAGGTTTCTTAGTTTTTATCTTTTTCACTTTTTTCTTTTTTGCCGAAAGTAACCCACTCAATAGTTTGCTGCTTTTTTTTATAGCTTCATTAAAATTTTTGTCGCCTGCTTCTGATTTATAATCAGCAAGTGCAACTTCCAGTTTTCCACTAATAATATTTCTCAATTCTCTTTTGGGGTGTTCTTTCTTCGGTGTTTTTTGTTTAGCCATTTTTCTAAGTTTAAGTTAAGAAAGGTAAGAAAAAAATAATAACAAAAAACTCAAACTGGCATTAAATTATTTTTTATGGCAAATAAAAGCTACAATTATACAAACCATGCCAGGTGCAGGCCATAAACTGAAAAACCCTGGCCTGCAGCCACCTGTGAACCGGAAATTGGAGCTAAAGCTTGAGCTGCCGGCAGTGATATGGCTTTTAAGGCGCAAGCCGGGCAAATTTATCTTTTGAAAAAATTATGGCAAAAAAGCCTGTAGATAAATATTTTTAATACATTTAATGCTAAAACCTAAGCGAATGAAAAAAATTTATGTAGTATCTATGCTGGCAATAGCCTCTTTAACACTTGCCTATTGTTCATCAGCAAAAAAAGCTGCAGCCGCTGCAGTACCAAAGTCAACTTATGCGGCAAACCTGACAACAATAATCAACACCAGTTGTGTCCCCTGTCATATACCGGCAAAGGGTGGCAATAAAATGTCATTTGATAATTATGCAAATGTGAAAACAAATATTGATGAAATTATCCGCCGTATTGAATTGAACCCAACCGACCGCGGATTTATGCCTTTCAAAAAAACTGAAAAATTACCTGCTGATGTAATTGCAGCTTTTAAGCAATGGAAAACAGATGGGATGCTGGAAAATTAATTTTCTTCATCCGGTAATTAGAAAAGGTGCTTATGGCATCTTTTTTTATGACGATATTTTTAAAAGTATCAGATATGTTTTTCCAGAACTATCATTTCTAATTGTTGAGTTGGTATTCCAAAACCATCATTTGCCGGAAAAGGTTCTCTTTCCCCGGTTTTTATATATCCCCTTCTTTCATACCATTCAATTAACTCCTGCCTCACGGAAATAACGGTCATATAAATTGAAGAGCAACCAACCTGCTTTGCATATTCTTCAGCTTTCATCAAAAGGCGCCTGCCAATACCATTCGCCTGTGCAGTTGGCAATACACTCAACATACCAAGATAAAGTTTGCTTTCTTTCTTTTGCAGAAAAACTGAACCCTCAATTACGCCATCATCACTTATGTATTTTAAAAACAGGGCGCCTGGTGTTTGCATTAGTTTTAATAATGAATCATCATCGGTTCTTTTCTCGCCTTGCAGCAAATGAGCCTCTGTTGTCCATCCTTGTTTGGAAGCCTCGCCCCGATAGGCGCTGTTGATTAATAAAAGCAAGGAAGGAATATTATGAACTTCAGCAGGATAAATCTGCATACATAAATTTTTTTTCAAAAAAACAGAGTATAAAAAAATAGAACTGTACATTTAAAATGTGCCAGTTCTATCATCTTGTAAAAAACTTATTGTTTCGGCTTACTGTTTAGTGGCGCACCAACTGCAATATCACAACGGTGTCCTGGCTGGCCGTGTTGAGGATTCATGCCGGGTGCTGTGGTTGTAGCATCTGATGTAACAGGAAGTGATGGTGGGTTAACATTAATATTATTAACAGTTGTATTTGCCGGAGCTACTATTTGTGGAGTAGCCTTAGTTGCAACTGCACTATTTAATGGAGCGCCAACTTCAATATCACAACGATGACCGGGCTGACCATGTTGCGGATTCATACCCGGTGCAACTGCTGTAACAGGTGCGGCAGTTGGTTTAATGTCCACCTTATTTGTTTGTGAATTTGGAGTAGTTATTGTTTGTGTAGGAGTATTTGCAGCAGCACTATTAAGTGGAGCACCATCTGCAATATCATGATTATGGCCCGGTTGTCCGTGAGCAGGATTTAAACCAGCTGCAGGGGCAGTAGTTTTTACTTCAGGTAGCACAGCGTTGTTACTATTTGCTGGAGTAGTAGTAGCATTTGCAGTATTTTCCGGAACAGGTGAATTCAGGAAATTACTTGAAGCAGGTTCAGTGGCCTGTGCTGTTTTGTCAGTGTTGCTATTGCAGCTAACGAGTGCAACAAAAAGAATAAAACCGGATGTTAAAAATATACTTCTCATTTTGTAAATGTTTAATGAAATGAATTTTGTTGAAAAAGAGAATACAAGATAAGCAATTTGTCTGAAATACGAATGAAATGGGCTAAAAATACTGGCGAAACAGTAAAAGAAAAATTTTATAACTTCAATTTAATATTAAGCTAATTAATTGAAAGTAATGGATACAGCAATTCAAAGTAAAGTAAACAAATGGCTAAGTGGAAATTTTGACGAAGTAACAAAAGCAGAACTTCGAAAACTACAGGCAGGAAATGAAAAAGAACTTGAAGAATCTTTTTACCGCAATCTTGAATTTGGCACCGGTGGCCTTCGCGGTATCATGGGTGTGGGTACCAACCGCATGAACAAATATACTGTCGGAATGTCCACACAGGGTTTTGCAAATTATTTGAATCAAACTTATAAAAGTGAAGCAATCAGTGTAGCTATTGCACATGACTGCAGAAACAACAGCCGTTTTTTTGCAGAAAC
>JANOJO010000518.1:0-4377 GCA_031418795.1 Bacteroidota bacterium
GCCTTGGAAAATGCAGCTTCCATTGCCGGTATGTTACTTACTACTGAGTGTGTGATTGCTGACAAACCTAAGAAAGAAGAAGCTCATGCTCATGGCGGTGGTGCACCTGATATGGGTGGCATGGGATATTAAGAGAAGTCGATAGTCAGGAGTCAGGAGTCAGGAGTTAAGAATAATAGACCTGCTGAGAATATGATATCAATCCCGCTTCGAAAGAGGCGGGATTTTCTTTTAAATTCAAACCTGCAAAAAGTCTTTCTTGCCTTACCTTTGCGCCTCTAAAAATGAATAACTGTAAGTGCAGGAGTTCATACTTCGTACTTCATAAATTGTACTTAACAATGATTAGTGTAAAAGACCTGAAATTAGCCTACGGCAAAAGAGTGTTGTTTGAAGAAGTGAATCTGAATTTCACCAAAGGCAATTGCTATGGAGTAATTGGAGCAAACGGAGCCGGCAAGAGTACATTTTTAAAAATACTCAGTGGCGAAATAGAAGCCAATAAAGGAACGGTGGAAATAACTCCCGGCGAAAGGCTGGCTGTATTAAAACAGAACCAGTTTGAGTTTGATGAACAAACTGTTTTAAATACAGTGATGATAGGCCATACTAAACTGTGGTCTGTGATGAAAGAAAGAGAAAACATTTATGCTCTTGCTGATTTTACTGAAGAAGATGGAATGAGAGCTGGTGAATTAGAAGGAGAGTTTGGTGAAATGGGAGGCTACACAGCTGAAAGCGATGCCGGAACTTTGTTAAGCGAGCTGGGAGTGGAGGAAGTATATCATAGTTCACTGTTGAAGGATATTCCTTCCAATTTAAAAGTTCGTGTGTTACTTGCTCAATCACTTTTTGGCAATCCTGATATTTTATTGTTGGATGAGCCGACAAACGGATTGGATATTGAAACCATAAGTTGGTTAGAAAATTTTCTCGCCGATTATGAAAATATAGTTTTAATAGTTAGCCACGACCGTCACTTCCTCGATGCTGTTTGTACACATGTAACGGATGTGGACAGGCAAAAAATAAAAATTTTTTCCGGCAACTATACTTTCTGGTACGAGAGTTCTCAGTTGATGGCAAGGCAAATGGGAGATAAGAATAAAAAAACAGAAGAGAAACGACAGGCACTTATTGATTTCATTGCACGGTTCAGCGCCAATGCATCCAAGAGTAAGCAAGCTACATCAAGAAAAAAGGCATTGGAGAAATTAACGATTGATGAAATAGAACCGAGTTACAGAAAATATCCCGGTATTATTTTTCAACAACTCCGTGAAGTGGGCAACCAGATATTAAATGTAGAAAAATTATCAAAGTCAGTAGATGGCCGGGTGTTGTTTAACAATGTAACGTTTACTATAAATAAAGGAGATAAAATTGCATTGCTCAGCCGCGACCCGTTGGCGATTACAAGTTTCTTTAATATTATTACTGCTGAAGCAATTGCCGGTAGTGGTTCTTATTCATGGGGTACTACGGTTACTCATGCTTATTTACCACAGGAAAACAACCAGTATTTTAATGATGTATTAAATTTAATGGATTGGTTAAGACAGTATGTTCCTGATCATGTTACTGATGTTGATGAACCTTTCTTAAGAGGATTTTTAGGTAAAATGCTTTTCAGCGGCGATGATGTATTGAAAAAAACAAATGTACTGAGTGGTGGAGAAAAAGTTCGTTGTATGATTAGCCGTATGATGCTGCAAAATCCTAATGTGATTTTATTAGACCAGCCTACAAACCATCTTGACCTGGAAAGTATTCAAAGCTTCAATGAACAGTGTACAGATTTTAAAGGCATCGTTTTGCTAACGAGCCATGACCATACTTTTATGCAAACAGTAGCCAACAGGGTTATTGAAATTACTCCAAAAGGAATCATCGACAGGTTGATGGAGTTTGATGAATATTTAGTTGATGAGAGAGTGAAGGGGATGAGGGAGGAGATGTATAAGTAAATTGTTTAATGGTTAAAATGTTAAATGGTTAAATTGTTAAGCCATTAAACAATTTAACCATTTAGCCATTTAACAATTTTTCAATTCAATTCAACAACCTTCATCTTCCTCCATTTCACTTTTATCCCACCACCATCATGAATTTGCAAAGCAATAAACCCATTGCCTGCTCCAATCTTTTCATCTTTAAAATTTATCATCATGTGGCCATTAAGCCAGGTGGTTACTTCATCATTCACCACTTCTAATTTCAGAGTATTCCATTTCCCCGTTTTCAAAAAACGTTCATGCAGCGGATTGGGCTTTATCAGCCAGCCGCGGCCATAAGATTCATAAATGCCTCCTGTGAAATGATCTTTTGGTGCTACTTCACATTGCCAGCCACTAATTTTTACACCTTCAATTGATGAACGAAAGAAAACGCCGCTGTTGCCATTTGATTCCTGTTTGAATTGCAGAGTGAGTTCAAAATTTTTATAACTCTTATTGGTAGATAGATAACCGTATTGTTTATCGGGGCCGCTTTCGCATACTAATTTCCCTTTTTCCACATACCATTTTTCTGTACCGTGAATAGTCCATCCCTCCAGATTTTTTCCATTAAATATGGAAACTTGTTTTTGAGAAAAAAGAGAAAAGCTGAATAACAAGCCGAGCGGCAGGAAAAATTTTTTCATCAGGAAATATTTCATGAAAGTTAGGATTTTGCCGCTAATTCTTTTCTTATCTTTCAGCCATGTCGAAATTTTTTGTAAAGAAAAATATAGCAAGGGCAAAAACGATTTCTACTGACGTATATACATCAGCAGAGGCTTATGAAGTTTTCAAAGAAAAGATTTTTGCTTCCTCCTGGCAATATATAGGTGATACTGACAGGATAAAAGAAACTGGCAGTTGTCATCCGCTTACTTTACTGGAAGGGTACTTGAATGAACCTTTACTACTGACAAAAGATGAGGAAGGAAAAAATCATTGCCTTTCCAATGTTTGCACCCACCGCGGCAACTTATTGGTGTATGAACCCTGTAAGGTCGCTAATCTGCGTTGCAAATATCATGGCCGTATGTTTCAGCTCGATGGCAAATTCAAATCAATGCCTGAATTTAAAGAAGTGGAAAATTTTCCTTCAAAAGATGATAACCTTAATGACTTATCGCTTTTTCAGTGGGGCAAATTGTTATTTACATCTTTAAATAAAAAGTATAAACCCGAAGTTTTTTTTAAAGACATGATGAAACGGGTTGATTTTCTTCCACTGGATGAATTTAATTTCCGGCCTGAACTTTCAAAAGAATATTTCATCAATGCCAACTGGGCTTTGTATTGTGAAAACTATTTAGAAGGTTTTCATATTCCTTTTGTTCATTCGGGATTAAATGCAGCCATTGATTTTACTGATTACACAACTGAATTATTTTTTCCTTTTTCCAGTGTTCAGATCGGCATCAGTAAAACCGGCGAAAGTTATTTTGACCTTCCGGAATCATCACCTGAGTATGGAAAAAAGGTAGCGGCATATTATTTCTGGGTTTTCCCTAATATGATGTTTAATTTTTATCCCTGGGGATTATCCGTGAATGTTATTCAACCATTGGCAGTAAATAAAACTAAAGTTTCATTTTTTACATATACATTGAAAGAAGAATTAAGAACAGCAGGCGCCGGCGGCGACCTGGATAAGGTGGAACAGGAAGATGAAGAAATAGTACAGCAGGTGCAGAAAGGAATTCATTCAAGATTTTATAAACAGGGGCGGTATTCTGTGACCCGGGAAAAGGGGACGCATCATTTTCATCAGTTGCTGGCAGAATTTCTAAAAACAAAAAAATAAAATAGTTATAACAGTTTTATTTCCCACCATCAATGTTCAAAGAAAAATGAGTCATAAGAAACAGGACATTGATTAATCCCGGTATAAAAAAATGTCAGCACCAAAACTGGAAAGAACACTCGGTCTCTGGGCATGTACTGCCATCGTTATTGGCGCTGTTATCGGCAGTGGAATTTTTATGAAGCCGGCCATCATGGCTGCACAGGTTGGTTCTCCCATTACACTTTTATTGGTGTGGGTTATTGCCGGTATAGTTTCACTTTTCGGCGGCATGATAAATGCTGAGATAGGAACTATATTACCAAACACCGGAGGGCAATATGTTTATTTCCGCCACATGTACGGAGAGTTCTTTGCATTTCTTTACGGTTGGGCAGCTTTCATTGTAATAAACACTGCTGCTATTGCAGCCATAGCATTTGTATTTGCACAGTATTCAGAGTATTTCTTTCACCTTCCCCGCTTTTCTCCTGAAATTGAAAAATCATTTCATTTACTTCTTCCTGGCATTGGTAAGCTTTATCCTTTGGAAAATTTTGGCGTTAAAAGTCTTTCTGTATTATTAATAATAATTATCAC
>JANOJO010000519.1:0-1941 GCA_031418795.1 Bacteroidota bacterium
GTAATGGTATTATAGATATTACCATCAATATCGGTAACTGTACCTACTCCGGGTGATGGTGTGCCTAATGTGAGAGTTGTAAAAATAACTTCATTGCCATAGTAAACATCTCCATTGTTCTTTATTCCAAATGCCTTTACATAATAGTTGGTGCCTGTTGTAAGTCCGGTAATAACTCCGGAAAACTGGTTTGCGATATAATAGGGTACTGCATGTACTGTGTCATCAGACAGGGTAGCCCCGGGTGAATTACTGTAACAAAATCCATTTATCACTATACTACTCCCGCCACCCTCTACTGAATTTTCTCCCCTGACAAATGCCTGAATTGCGGAATTGGGTGTAATGGCAAAAGTGGTTATCGTAAGATTTTTGTTCAATGTGTTTTCGCTGGATGCTGTTGCCATTTCCGCTTCTGGTTGAACAGGGAGTTCTGTTTTTTTGCATGCAATTATTAAAAAAGTTAATGCAAGGCAATTGAATATTTTTTTCATAACAGTTGTTTTAAATGGTGGCTTGTAATTTTTTTAATCTTTTATAAGTCGAATGGAATAACCGGTTTTCTTTTCATAATAACCAAAGCACATGAGAAATCCACTTCTATAAAACCGGGCAGAAGTATTATCTGTTTCTATAAACCAGGAATTATTGGGGTCTGATCCGGCATTCGTAGAAGTCCACCACACACCATTATAACCAAGGTGTGTGAAATGAACAGGCGTTGCAGCACTGCAACTACCAGTGGTATAATTAACATACCTTGACCCGGCAGGTAAAGCAGTAAAACCGCTGCTGTTATCAGCACCTGTATTAGGAGTTACCCAATGTGCCAGTCCTGCTTCTTTTGCTTTACCTCCCGCAATGTTCAGGTCACCAAGATAATTTCTTAAGATATCCCATTCAGCCAATGATGGTGTATGCCAGCCTGCAGGTGCAATATTGTTTGCATCAGTTAATGCATACCAGTTATACAATCTGCCATAAGTGGCAACATTCGCTTCATCATTATTATAATTGCAATAGGCTCCTGTGCTTAATGCAGCCCATGCTGTATTATCTGTAACATTAGGTATAGTTACTCCATTCCTGTATCGGGTGGTTTTCAGATTCTCCACTGTCCAGGTCTGCGAACCGATTTGAATAGTAGTATAAACATTCCCATCAATATCGGTGACTGTACCATAATTTGGATTTGCTGTTGTAAAACTGATCTGGTTCCCATAGGTTGTGCCTGTACTTTTAGTGGCATAAGCCCTTGCATAGTAAGTAGTGGTTCCTGCTAATCCAGACATAATGGTTGTAAAAGTACCGGGTCCGGAACCTGAAGGAAATTTTGTATGAGCGATGGTCGGGTTGGGGCTGGTGTTGAGGCAAACACCTCTTTCTTGCACTGACATTCCACCGCCAGTTGATGAAACACTGCCGCCTGATGTAGCCCCGAATGATAATATATAAGAAACAGCGGTAGTAGTTACTGTTGGGCTGGTGCCTCCCCCTTTTTTTTCTGATGATGCGGTTGCAAATTCCTGATCTGGTTGAACAGGGAGTTCTGTTTTTTTGCATGCAAAGAACAAAATAGTTAATGCAAGGCAGATGGTTATTTTTTTCATAATAAAAAATTTTGTGGTTAATGAATGAAAGAACTTATCATCAAATCTAATTCGGGCAGCAAATGGAATCAATACTGCCTTAACAGGCGGGTAAGCGGTTTAATAAGTGAGGGTTTAAGGTTATAAGTGAAACGTGCTGCTGTTTGGAATGTTGACAGGTAAAGTGCTGAAGCAACACACATTTAACTTGAAACTGATTAATTTTTTTCATAACAATTAGTTTAATGTTTAATAATTGATAACATTTTCAGATTTTAAACTATGGTGTAAAATTTAATCCCTGGGCAACATCCAGGTAGTTGTTCCAGTCAATATTCAAACTTTCATAAGT
>JANOJO010000520.1:0-15663 GCA_031418795.1 Bacteroidota bacterium
ATAAATTTTTCATCTTGCTTTAAAATCGTATCCATTTTTTTTCCATGAATTTTTCTGAGCTTATTTAATTGCAGTACTCCTCTTTTATTTTTTAAAACTAATTGTACAATGGTGGATAAGCCATCACCCGTAACAGTAAGAAATTCTTTTTTTACAATACCTGAAATATTTCCTTTTTCCTGGTGTGGATACCGGTAGTAAAAAATTCCAACTTCGTTTTCATACAGCACACATTCCTGAATAAGAAAATCGATTTTTGAATTTTCTGCATATTCTATCAGATCATTTTCATTCTCCAATTTTTTAACTAATAATGATTTCAAACCAATATCAGGTTTCCCTATAAGCGGGTACTTCATGCCCATTCTTTGTACCTGTTCAGTTATTAAATTAGTTGAAGAACCAACCGTAAAGAAAAGGGTGGCAGGATAAGTATCTGCCGGCATCAAATCATAAATTTCTTTTTTTGATTCCATAAGAAAACCTCCGTTACGGATAGTGGGATTGGAAGTATTGAAAAAGAAAAAAGATTTTGCTTTCAGGCTTAGCCAAAACCAATAAATATAAACAGGAAAGTAAACTGCATCAAAAGGCCAGTATTCCCAGTGGAAAAGCCTGATGAAAAAAGGGTGATAAAAAATATTTTTCATTCAATTGTAAACAATGTTTGGTGCATGTCTGTTGTAAGTTCTGATGAACAATTGTTTTTTATATCGGTATAGTGCATACTGCAGCAATCTTTCAGTATCGAAATAATAGTAATGCTTTGGGTGGAATAAATTTCTCCGTTAATCATCAATTGTTCATTCAGGTTGCCGCTGCCATTTGCATCCTGGTAAAATTGCATAATATCATCCCGTGAAGGCAGCGGGTTAGTTGCAATGAAACTAATAAACAATTCTTCTTTCTTTTTTACTGCAATGCCATCATACAAAGTGGCAGAAAACCAGGTATGGGGCAATAGCGGTAATTGTTTGCTGTATTTTTCATGTCCATCCCACCGGAATTCATACAAGCTTTTATTTTCAAACAATATCAGTGTAAAAGGTTCAATATTTTCAAGATTGATTTTATTAAATGACAAACAGGAGCCTGGTGTTGAAAATATTTCTAATAAAACTATTCCCCTGCTTTGACGGTATGCCGGTTCTGGCCGGTGACAAATAAATGCACCGTTTAACAACACGGCTGCGTCACCATTTTCTTTCATAGCTATCCAGGTACCACCTGCATCAGCATCTTTTGGAAAAAATAATTTTTGATTGTTAATAAAATATGCAACAGGAGGGATGGCCTTTTTCCTGCTGTTTTTTTCATCACGGTTTGTTGTGATGAAAAAACTATCTCTTACAGGAATAAAACTTACTGTGCACATTGGTCACGGTATTTTATTGTAGAAAAAGCCAGTCCAAATTCATCTGGTAATACGATTGTGGTAATTTCTTTTACGCCAATTTTTATCATGGCCATGTGATGAATAGTATGCTCCATGTTATAAACTAATTCTCTGAAATAGTTTGTAGAAAGGGAAATTGAATCAGGCTCTTTGCAAAAATCTTCGCATTGCAATGTCAAATCCTTATCTGGTCTATCAAGTTGCTGATAAATTTCACTGAGAATTTTTGCTGCCAGTTTATTATCAGTTTCTATATGATTGTCTCTTTTTCTTTTGTCGTAATTAATAGTGCCGTCATCATATCCTTTTACCAGGCATTGAAACAATTCTATTATATGCCGCAGATGCTGGCCAATAGTAGCATCTGACAAATTTTTACATGGCTTTGTATAAATATGATTATCCAATTGCGATACCAGTTCCGACAATTGATTAAAGATATTTTTGAGAGGGATATTCAAATGCATCCTTTATTATTTATTTTTTATAATTTTTTTGCACAAGACCAGATAATGTTTTTCTGTAAAATAAAATCAGCAACAAACAGCAAGCCATTACAATAATTGCATAAATAAAAAGTAACCCGCCATCTTCTTTTATTTCTATACCCAATTTTGTAAGATGGAAAAAAATTGCACCACACATCAGGCCGGCTCCCAGCAGGGCGCCAAAAACTGTCGTACGGGGCAGCAGAATAAGGATGGAAGCAATAAGTTCAAAAACTCCGGAGCCAATTCTTCCCCAGGGTTCCATGCCAATTGTAGTGAATATGTAAACCGATTCTTCTGCACCCGTGAATTTGAAATAAAGTGTTTGTAATAAAATAGCTGCAGGAATAATTCTTAAAGACCAGAGACCTGCTGTTTTTATATTTAATGTCATAAGCGCTTCGTTTCATTGTTAGACAATTTCACCATCAGATGTACGCAATAAAATTAAGGAGGGTTTTATTATTTTTTTCTTTTAAAATTTTATAACGTTGCCGGTTCTTTATCAGGATATTAATTTTGAATACTAAGTTAGGACATTCAGGTAAAAAGAATTTGCTGGCAGGTTGACATATTTATGTAAAAGACTAACTTACGGAAATTAATCATCTGGAATGAAAAAGGTTTTTCTTGGAGGTACTTGTAACGGCTCATTATGGAGGGATAAACTGATCAAACATTTAAAAATTGATTATTTTAATCCAGTTATGGAAAACTGGAATCAGGCAGCTATGGATGAAGAAATAAAGCAAAGGAAGAAATGTGATTTTTGCCTGTATGTACTTACACCAAAAATCACCGGTTATTATGCAATTGCCGAACTGATAGATGATAGTAACAGGCGTCCCGGAAAAACAGTTTTTTGTTTTCTTAAAAAAGATGAAAAAATCTCCTTTTCAGAGTTCCAGGTAAAATCAATGAAGCAGGTGGGTGAAATGGTGAAGCATAACGGGGGAAAATATTTTAAAACACTGAAAGAAGTAGCTGATTATTTAAACAAACATTAAAAAATAAATTTATGTCTGCACTACTTGATCGCTTTGATGCCAAAGGACCCAAAAAAATTCTTTCACTGGATGGTGGTGGCATCCGGGGCGCACTAACATTGGGCTATCTGAAAAAAATTGAAACTATTATTAAAGCAAAACATCCGGAAAATCCTGATTACAGGATGAGTGATTATTTTGATCTCATTGGTGGCACTTCCACCGGGGCCATTATTGCTACTTTACTGGCACTTGGAAAATCAGTAGATGAAATAACCGAAATGTACATGGTACTTGGCGGTAAGATCTTTAAAGATAAAATGGACTGGTGGAAACCGTGGGAAACAATGAAATGGCTGAAAGCGAATTATGATTACCATGGATTGCAGGTGGAACTTGAAAACGCAGTAGGCGCTGATACCACACTGGGAAGCGATAAAATAAAAACAGGATTATGTATTGTTTCAAAAAGAGCCGATACCAACAGCATCTGGCCAATGATAAATCATCCCCGTGGAAAATTTTATGATTCTGAAGATGGAAGAAACAAAGATCTTTTACTTGCAAAAGTGGTAAGGAGCAGTACGGCAGCGCCAACCTATTTTGCTCCGCAAATGATGGATGTCACACCCGGGCAAAATGCAGCATTTATTGATGGAGGATTAAGTATGGCTAATAACCCTGCACTTACTTTACTTATGGTTGCTACTTTTAATGGCTTTCCTTTTCACTGGCCGATGGGAGAGGAAAATATATTGCTAGTATCAGCAGGTACGGGTTATTCGAAATTTAATAGACAGGCAGGTGAAATAGATGATGCTACTTTGCTTACCTGGGCGGCCAGCATTCCGGATATGCTGATGCAGGATGCAAGCTGGCAAAACAGGTTAATACTTCAATGGCTTTCCCAATCACAAACTGCAGAAGAATTAGATATGGAAATTGGCGATATGCAAGATGATGTACTTTCAGGGAAACCATTAATTACTTATTTGCGGTATAATTTTCTCATCAATGAAAAAAATCTGAATGCATTGGGTTTTGGCAGAACATTTGATGATGAAGATGCAAAAGATATAGTTGACATGGCCAGGGCAAAGAATAAGGAAATTTTATACGAAATCGGTTTAAAGGCTTCAGCATCTATATTGCCGGAGCATTTCGATAAATTTTAAAGCAGATGTTTATTAAAGTTACCTTACCGGCGGAACAGCATCAATATACAAATTAGGATTACCTCCTTTTTTAAGATTATATATTTTATAAGCGCCATATAGAGTGCAAACTTTAATAAGGTATTTGCCTTCTTTAATATCACCCGGGGAATTTGGGAAATAATAAAAGCCGTTACAGTACTTGGCTTTTTTACTTCCTTTAGCACTATCCAACGCGGCTTCATTAAAATCGTAGTAGTCATAAACTTTAGCTCTTCTTATAATCTTCATATTGTCTCTTATGATCTGCATATTGTCATCATTATAAGGAATCATGTATATATTTATTTTTTCAGGTGAGATGGTTGGGTAATATATAGTATCCCTGGTGTAACGAATGGTGAGTCGTAAGCTATTCTTTGTATCTATATTTGGGCAGGGTGATGGTGGTGGTGGCACATATGTATAATCTTTTTCTTTCATGCAGGCATCAAGTATTTTTTTTGCTTCGGCAAGTTGAGACTCCAATTCCTTAATCTTTCGGCTTTTCAAATCATTTTCCTTACTTAATCTGTCAATTTCCTTATTTAATCTGTCAATTTCATTACTTAATCTATCATTCTCTTTTCTCAGTTTATTGTTTTCAATTATTAACCCATTTCTTTCTTCAATTAATTTTTTATTTCTGGCAATCAGACTTTTATTCTCTGCAATTAATTTTTTATTCTGGTCAATTAGATTTTTATTTTCAGCAATTAATTTTATACTTGTTTCTTCAAGCCCTTTGATTTGTGCGTTTAATGAATCAATAGTATTATTTAAAGTATCAATTTTTCTCAACAATAATCTAATTGAATCGATATCCGATTCATTATTAACAACACTGTCTGTTTTTTTATTCCCATTGGTACTTTCTTTTTTATCCTCAGTTACTGGGACTTTTTTAGAAAGCCTTGCTGAGTCTTGTTTAAGACTTTTAACTAAAGACTCCAATCTGTTTTTATCAGCATTAACATCATCTCTCTTACTTTTTGCAATTTTTGCTTCATAAGTGAAAAATGCAAATACAAATAACGATGGGATGATCAAGAAACCCAGTATTGTCAATATCCTATTTCTTCTTTTGCGCAGCCTTTTCTCCCGGTCATCCATAATTCTCGGAGCTATTACATCATGGGTTAGTTCAATAACTTTTCGTTTATCATCCTCACGGAGGATTATATATATGTCTGTCAATATGGAAATACCTTTCCTGAATTCTTCTTCTTCTTTCTCTTTAAGAGTGTAAGGGATACGATTACCTTTAGGGTCGATCAGTTTGTCTTCAAGAAATAGTTTTATCCGGTTACTTTTCAGGTTTAATTTCTGTACCGGCTTTTTATATAAGAGTTTATTTAATAGTTTCTGTACCCTTGTTTCAGGCAAGGCATCTTCAGCAGAATTAACGGCTTCATTATATATAGAACTCAGCGTAGTTTCTTCCTTATTTTCATTCAGTAGCGCTTCGTTAACTCCTCCTTTAATCAATTCATCATTTTTAGCAATTTTATCTTTATTCGTTTCAATTTTATTCTTTGCAATTAATTTTTTCTTTCCGTCTTTAAACTTTTCAGTTTCTGCTTCTAATATTTGGTTTTCGACATTTAGATTTGTATTCTCACTTATTAACCTTTTTTCTTTTTCAGATCTCTTATTTTCAATATAGAAACATACCTGGCTCAGCAATGACGGTTCCACATAGTTTTGGAGATCGTTTTTAGTGGTTAAATAAGATGATATAATTTTCTTTGCCTGGGGTTCTGCAATATTTTCTTTCCATGTTTTGGTGATTACCTCCATAGCCTTGTCACTTTTCAAAGGCATCAGCCGGAAACGGGAATATTTTATCGAGGGTATTTTTGAAATGATGGTTTCAAACTCAGGGAGGTATTCTTCTCGAAACGAAAATACAACTTTTGCTTTCTGACTTTTATAATTGTACTCAATCTCGTCTTTGTTATTCAGAAACTGTTCTCTTAATGTTTCCGGTATATTGTTTTCAATGATATCAGAGAGTTCTTCCCAAAATGCTGTCAACTCAGTCCCGGTGGTGGCATACCGCGGGTTTTGTTTTGCCAGGGTGAAAATTTCTTCAAACTGATCAAAGACCATAATGGGTGTTATCATTTGCCATAAAGGCTCTTTGTGAAAATATTCCCAGAGTGTTTCTGTTTCCGGATAAGACTGAACTTTAAAACGTTTTTTGTTTATTTCTTCTTTAAAAATTTTTTTTATTTGTAAAACAAGATTGGGGCTGTTTTCATTAAACTCTAATCTTATTCTGAACGGCAGGCAATAATTTTCTCTCACCTTTGGAAAAACACCGGCATTTAATAAAGAGGTCTTGCCCGTACCGGATTTGCCAAATACCAGGGTTAAGTTATTTACCCGAATGAGGGTGGTTAGCTTGTCAATTTCTTCATCTCTACCGAAAAAACTGCCAGTCTGCTCCTCACTATAAGGTTGTAATCCTAAAAAGGCAGTACCTGGTACCTGTTCTTTATTGTTTGTTTCGGCTGGCATTTATAAATACTTATTCTAAGTTTAATATACTCTTTATTTTATTTAAAAACTTATCATCTGGATTACCTTGCGGAACCTTACCAATATTTAATTCGGTAAACTCTTTTGGAACACGTTTGTCATAAGGATCGGTGTCATCAATTACTATTGGTATCAGATACTCAGAAGTTTTTTTCTTAAGAACAGTGGTATTATATGCTGCGTCCCATTCTTTTTGCACAAAACCCATGTGTTCCAGACTATTATTTGAAATAAGCGGAACAAACAGGTCGGCCTTATCAATTTCAATAATTATCTCACTCCTCCACTTAGCCGCCAATTCCAAATCTTCTTTATCATACCAGCATTTAATTTTTCCATTACCTGCAAGAACGAGAGCTTTTTCCAAATTTTCAACAGCGTTCTTATCGCCCCGGGTGTAACTTAAAAATATCTGTTTAGGCTTTTCATATTTCATTTTCCATTGCCGTAAAAGTTCGCTTATAAATTCCTTATTGCTGCCTTCGAATGCAATCACGTCATAATATTTCAAAATTTTATCTTGCTCATCACGAAACGGCGATTTGTCATTTACAATATAGATATTTCGGGGGGGTCTGCTGGTACCCCAGTTATACATTGCCTGATCGGTTAAAAGTCTAAGAACAAAACGGGTCATCCATTCAGGATAAGCGCAACCAAGAAATAACAAGTTATTGTTTCGAAAATTGACTTCAAGTTTAGGCGTATTTTTCAATGTTTCACCGAATTCACTTGTAAATTCCAGCATTAATTCTTCACTGATTGCCGGGTCTGTATTTAATGAACCAAACAAATTAAAAACTAATGTTTTGCTAAGATTTTGGTTTTTTATTTCTTGGTCAAATGAAAAATTACTGTTAGGTGAAAAGTCTTTATAATCAGAATCATTTTCTTTCCTGACTAGTTCGATCTTTCTTTTAAGTATATCATAAAATACTGTGGTATTGACAAAGAATTTAAGATTAGTGATCCTAAGTAAATTTTCAAGCAACGGGAAAACAAATTCTTTCTTTTCTTCTACAGAGTCTTTTAGATTATTAATAATAGCTTTTACTTTTTTTTCTTTTTCATTTTTAAGATAGTCTACTGTATCAGTAAGTGTTCCGGCAGGGTGATCTGTAATTTCAAATTTTTCAATTAATTTTTTTGATAAATAGGTATCGAAAGATAAAAGTTCAGTGTTTCCCGGCTCCTCGTATTTATATATTTCTTTTCCAATGATCGGAGTTAGAGAACCATCGGATATAGAACCCAACAGTTCACCCCAATCATCTTGAGTAATAAATTTCATTTTGCCCATATATAGCTTGTATTACAGAGATTAATAATGAGTTCTCTTTAATTCAGGGTGGGGAGGTTCTTTCAAATAGGATCAGAAAAAATAAATATAAGTATTTTTTCCTGAAAGAAAATATTTGAATGTATTTATTATATCCATATTTTATTTGGAAAAACATCTTATTATTGTATGGCATTTCAATTTATCAAAGGTTGCAGAATTTTATAAACTGGTTTTGCAGGCAGATGAAATGTTCTTATCTTTTTGAAAATTAGGATCGCCGGCCTCACCGGTTATTACTACAATCATAAATATTACTATCATGTCGAACCAAACTTCAAGTAAGGAATTACTTATCGGCCGGGAATACCCGCAACCTGATGAGAAAAAAATTGCAGATGATATTGTTAAGCTGCTGCAGGATCAAATGAAACGATTATATCCTGATAAGTCAACCACACAAAAGCGTCAGATACATCCGAAAATGAATGGATGTGTAAAAGCAGAATTTATCGTATCTCCGGATATTGAAGAAAAATATAAGATTGGAATTTTTAAAGAAGCAAAAACGTATCCGGCCTGGATAAGATTTTCAAATGGGGATACCCATCCAAAACCTGATTGGAAAAAAGACATCCGTGGCTTTGCCATTAAAATTATGAATGTGCCGGGCAAAAAAGAAGAGGGCACAAAAAACCAGGATTTTATTTTAATGAACACCAGGGGCTTTGTAGCTCATGATGTGGGACAATTTGCAAGAGTATTATTTGCTGTAACCACCCCGTGGATACGTTCAACTTTGCTTAAAAAAATAAAAATAATTTTTTCAAGCCTTCCTATAATCTACCGGGGAAAAATAAAAGCACCCATTAAAATAAAACACCCCTGTGAAATTCCTTATTTCAGTACTGTGCCTTACCGTTTTGGAGATGAAACGATGGCGGTGAAATACAAAGTAGAACTTTCTAAAAACAATCTTCCATTAATTATTACCGGCAGCAAATCGAAAGATTTTTTAAGAGAAAATTTAGCAGCTACATTGCTTCAACAGGAAATTAGTTATGATTTTTTTATCCAGTTACAAACCGATCCGGTAAAAATGCCCATAGAAGATCCTACAGTGGAATGGAAATCAGAATTTATTAAACTTGCAACCATCAGGATACCCAAACAGATTTTTGATACCGAAGCACAAAATAAATTTGGCGATAATATTTCATTTAATACATGGCATAGCTTAGTAGAGCATAGACCGATTGGAAATTTCAACCGGGTACGCCGCATTATTTATGAAGGCATGTACAAGTTCCGGCACGATCATAATAAAGTGATGGATACCGAACCGGAAGCAAACGATGATTTTTTAAAAAACCTTTTATAAAAAATATGGATAATCTTTCCCATGTGGATTTGGTAAAGCAGATGTATAAAAATTTTGCCGAAGGCAAAATAGCAGATGTACTGGCCTGCTATGATAAAGATGTGGTGTGGGAGCGGCCCGGTTATCCTGAAATTCCTTTTTCCGGAACTTTTACGGGGCTTGAGGGAATGAAAAAAATGCTTGGAATAATAAATGAAACTGTTAACCTGAAAGGATTTACTCCTGAAAAATTTGTAAATGATGAAAATACAGTAGTGGTGTTAGGGCAGGATGAAGCACTGGTAAAATTAACCGGCAAAACTTACCACACACACTGGATACACTCTTTTACATTTAATGAAAATAAGATAACACATGTACGGGCTTTTATTGATACACTGGCTCTCGCTAAAGCTTTCCTGAATAGTGCTTAAAAATTTTACTACAGATATGGGATCACAAAAATTTTTTTTTAAAAATCTAATTTGAATAAAAATGGGACATCTTTCCAATGAGGCAATCGTAAAGCTGATGTTTAAAAATGCAGCTGAAAAAAACATTCCTGCCACTATTTCTGCCTTTGATAAAGATGTTGTATGGGTAAGACCCGGCGAACCGGACATTCCTTTTTCCGGAACATTTCCAGGTATTGATGGAATGATAAATATGCTTACATTAATTCAACAATCTATTAAACTGAAAGAGTTTATTCCTGAACAATACTGCAGTAATGATGATACAGTCTTAGTAATGGGTCATGATGAAGCTGAAGTAATAGCAACCGGTAAAACTTACCATACTGAATGGGTTCAACTGTTCAGATTCAGGAACGAAAAAATTTATCATGTCCATGTATATATGGATACACTTGCTGTTGCCAGGGCATTTAAACCCTAAATTGTCCCCAGGAATTTAATTACAGATACAGATGGGAAAAAGAAATAAGCCCCGCCTTTTACAGTTACGAAACTTTGTAAATCAGTTATTACTTTATTTGCTGTTTCCTGAGGTATAGTAAAATTCTGTTCCAGTTTTTTTTCGGGATCTTCTCTTACACCTATAATAGGATCGGGGTCAGCATAAAGTTTTTTAAATTTTGGAGAATTGGCCCAGGTATATTGAATAAACTCAAATTGCTTGGCAATATTCGCATTAAAACATCCAAACAATAAACCAACTTCACCATTGGGTTTATGATTTTCTGCCGAGCCGATAAAATCTTCACCATAAGAACGGACACGTCGCATTATGCGATGGCGTCTTGTCAATTTTAATGACGTCCCAGGTGTTGATTCTTCAAAATGGTCTCTGGGGTTAGTGCGCCGGATATGTGCACCAAAAGGACATTTTTCTCCATCCTTATCTTTTTTTATATATCTAAAACTATTATCGTCGCTATCAACACCAGGGCCAGGTTCTTTATCCGGATGATTAACAAGTGGAGCCCCGCCTGGCCAACGGCCTATCATCTTTGCAGCAATTTTAGTAGCTTCTTCATTATTGGCTTTTTCGTTTTCAGCTTTAGATTGTTTTTTTAAAAAATTCCAAAAGCCATCGACATTCTGTTCCAACTGGCGTAATACAAAATAAGTTCCGTTTCGTCCGATATCTTTAAAAGAAGAACCTGCCGCATCATCTGACAGCAAATCTTTATTGCCCTGATCTTTATCATCTAACAGAATAGGTGTATCCGGATAAATATCATACTCATTTTTATATCCCAACACAAATTCTCCCGGATTTAAATCATTATTATTTCCAGCTGGTGTTATTCCGCTGCCTTTTATTACAGGTTGAGAAATTCCATCTCTGAAACCGAAATGTTCCCTGTCGTTGGGTAATGGCTTACCATTTAATGTATGTACTACTGATAGTCCCGGTTCAAATTTTTGTTTCAGAGTCTGAAAATAATTTTCAGCGGTGGTTTCATCTTTTCCAAAAACCATAAGAATCAGATCTACTCTTTCATTGCCGGGTCCGCCCCATTGCCAATCTGAAGGTCTGCTGCTTGTATTGTCAAAGTCTCCCAGCAATCGTTGCCGGTGAGGAGTTACCATTCCTTCCCTGAATTCCCGGGAAAATGTATGCATGTTTTTTTCATTATAGCCTAATGCTTTCAGTCCGCTGCTGGTAAATCCAATATTAATACAGCTTTCATTCATGGCTGCATTGGCATGAGTGATACTGCCGGCAACAGAAGCAAGAAATTTTTTTGCTGCGGCTGCATCTTTTACCTGCAACAGGTAATATCTTGAACTACCCATCTGTTTATAATCATTAATAAGGTAGGCTTGTATTTCTGAAAGTTCTAATGCTGTCATTGTAAAAGTTTAAAATCTTTTTAAAAATATTTTTGCCTGTTCTTCGTTGAGATTCTTACGCAACTCATTTCTAATTTTTGTATTGTTATTAATATTTTTTATAGAAAGATGATGATAAGGACAATACCAAACCTGGGTAGGTATCTGGGTGCTGCGGCTCCATGCTAAAAAATGTTCTTCATCGTATGCGCCACCAAAAATCATGAATCTTGTTTTTGGAAAATTTACAGTGTTACTAAAGATGCCGGTTAATCCCCATCCGGATTGATCAATGAAATCACCCAGGTATTGCTGCCAGTTTCCATCAAAATTGCTGAAGAATAAAACATGTTTATTATTATCAAATAATACCCAGCGGGCAAAATGAATAGTGGGGATATTTAATAGTTTTCCATCTACAAAAATGTTGTTAGCTAATACCCTTGTCCGTAACATCCATATCCTGAAATTGAGATTCCTGATAAAGCCCGGTTTAATTACTGCAACTTGTGTAAACTGGTTTTGAGGAAATAAATCTTCCACCTTCTTCAACTCATTTACTTTTTTATCATCTAATTGACTTAGCGTCAGGGTTTGTTTTTTATTCCAGAGTTCATAAAACAGATACAGGAATAAAGCCCCGATAAGTACAAATGGTATGGCAACTATAAGCAAAAGTCCATAACTAATAATATTGAACCATTTTTTTCCCTGCACTCCGGCCTTAACTTTTGACCAGTCAAATTCAGAATTATTATCTATTTTCTCTTTAATAGCATTATGTATTTGCTGGGCTGTTGTTTTTTTATCCCACGTATTAGTATTAAGAAAATTCAAGATGTATTTCCGTAAAGATTCTTCCTGGTGTATCTGTTTTACTGATCGGCCCGGGGCGCCATTAAAAAAAGCTGAAGTTTTCACCATGCCTTTTTTCAAAAAATTTTTCCTGCTTTCAGGTGTTCTTGCACCTGGTTCCGGGTAGCCTTCACAGCATTCATAAATTTCATCAATATATGTTGTTAGTTTAGTTACCAGTTCGGTCAGATGGTTATCCAGGTGGTTTTTTCCATTGTTCTCTTCACCTTCATCATAATTAGTTGAAAATATCAGCCGGATTCCTACAGGTACTGCCGGCTCATCACGAAATGATTCTCTGCTGAGAATCACCCATCGTCCATAATGTAAAGTGGAAACTTTTTCAAATTCTGTCTTTTGTTCCGCAACCTGACGGTCTTTTAAATCAACCCTGATGCGTTCTAATATTATTTTCAGTGCTATGAGTTTATCCTCTTTAATTGGAGAAAGAATGATCAGCGGATGTTGTTTAATCATAAAAAAATTTTAAACAATAAATATTCAAGTAACCAGCAGCGAAAAGTTTTGATAAGAGTACTGAAAGGTTTTTATAGGTGGTTATTCAAATATATGGACTTGTGCCAATAATATCAAAATGCATTGAGAATTTTCCTGTGTAAGTTTAATTTTACAATTTTTTCATCAAAATTGCATAAACTTACAAAGTTTATATATCAAACGGGATGCAATGATTAAGAATATAGATCATGAAAATGTTATTCATTATGGTACAGATACCCTGATTATAAAATCTGTAAGCACAGGTTTTAGCAAGCCGCTTTGCAAAAAAATACTTAATGAAGAGTTTCCTCCGGCCGGTCTGCTGGCACAATTGGAAAATGAATTTGAGATTTGTTCCAAAACAAACTGCAGCAGCATCCGCAAAGCTTTTAATAAACTGAAAGAAGAAGATCATACAATTATTGAGTTGGAATATATTGATGGCAAAGACCTGAATAAATTTCTAACCACGGAAAAAACCGATTTACTTCAGCAGCTTCACCTTGCTGCAGATATTGCCACAGCGCTTACTGATCTGCAGCGTGAAAATATTTTTCACCGGCAGGTGCATCCTTCCAATATTATTATTGAACAATCCACTCACAAAGTTTTTTTTATTGATTTCGGCATGGCTGCACAGGGCAATGCTTTTGTACAGGATTCAGCGCCGGCGCATGAAAAACAATTAGAGTACCTGCGTTATATTTCTCCGGAACAAACTGGCCGAATCAACCGGCCCATTGATAACCGTGCAGATCTGTATTCGCTGGGTGTTATACTTTATAAAATTTTTACCGGCGAATTGCCTTTTGAAACTAATGAGAGCCTGGAATTAATATATGCCCATGTAGCAAAAGAACCCGAAGACCCCAAACTAATAAACAAAAATCTGCCTGCGGTAATTGCAAATATTATTTTAAAACTTTTATCTAAGAATGCTGAAGACCGCTATCAATCTGCTTATGGATTGAAACAGGATTTGGAAAAATGCTTGCAACAATTTATTGCCAGCCAGAAAATTGAAAATTTTTCTTTGGGCAAAAATGATTTTTCAGGAAAACTATTTGTTCCTTCTGAATTGTTTGGCAGAGATAAAGAAATAAAGCAACTGAATGAATTATTTGATTCCAGTTCCAATGGAAATAAATCCACTTTGTTTATTTCAGGTTATTCAGGCAGTGGCAAATCAGCACTGGTGGACACGCTGCAAAAACCGGCCTTGAAGAAAAAAGGATTTTTTATCAAAGGAAAATTTGACCAGATAAGTTCCGGCACGCCTTACTCCACTTTTGTACAGGCTTTTACTGAATTGTTGCAAAAAATAATGACCGGCGATGAACTGAGTCAGCTTCAATGGAAAAAAAAGATTACAGATGCATTGGGCAATTCGGTAAAAATTTTAACTGAATTTATTCCCGGCCTTGAAGAGCTGGTTGGTAAAATGCCGGAGATGCCCAAGCTAAAAGGAATAGAAGCTCAAAACCGGTTTAATTATGAGTTTGCACGGTTTTTAAAAACTATCGCAGATAAAGATCATCCGCTAATCATATTTGTAGATGATCTGCAGTGGGCAGATGCATCTTCCTTAAACCTTTTTCAAATTATTGCCGAAAACCGCGACATTGAATATGTAATGCTCATTGGCGCATACAGAGAAAATGAAGTGGATGAAAGCCATCCGCTGATCAAAAAATTAGGTGAGCTGCGGGATGAGAATATTCATTTTGACGAAATAGATCTCAAAGAACTTTTGTTTGAAGATGTACATGAACTGGTTTCCGGCGCCTTACTTACTAATCAGGAAAACACTTCTTTTTTATCAGATTTAATTTATACAAAAACAAAGGGCAATGCTTTTTATGTTTGGCAGTTTTTGAAATCGGTGTATGACGAACGTTTTCTCTGGTTTGATTTTGATTCGCAGCTATGGCATTGGAATGCCGAGTTGATTATGCAAATGAATGTTTCGGGAAATGTGGTGGAGTTGATGACATCGTATGTGCAAAAATTACCGGCAGAAACTCTTGACTTGCTTGAAACCGCTTCTGCCATTGGAAACAGGTTTGAGAAAAGAACGTTGTCGGTGATAAAACAGTTGAATGAAAAAAAAGTGGATAACCTTTTAAATATTTCTATCACCGAAGGATTGATCATTCCATTTGGAACCGAATATAAATTTGCACATGACAGGGTGCAGCAGGCGATATATTCTTTGATACCTGAAAACAAAAAAGCGGCGCTGCATTTATTAAACGGCAAACGGTTAACGGCGCATTACAATCACCTGGAACTACAGGAAAAAATATTTGACGTGACCAACCAATGGAATATGGGAGCCGTACATATTTCAGAAAAAAAAGAAAAACATTATCTCGCTAATCTTAATCTGCAGGCGGGGCATAAAGCAGTGGCATCGGCTGCTTATCCGCAGGCACTGCAATATTTTGAAAAAGGAATACAGGTGCTGGAGGATGATTATTGGAAAGAGCAGTATGGATTAATGCATCAGGTAACTGCAGACGCAGCAGAAGCATCTTACTTATCTTCTGAATATAATAAAGTGGACAAGCATGTAAGCTCGCTGTTAAAAAACAGCAAAACACTTATTGATTCTATCCGGGGATATGAAATTGATATAAAAATACTGATAGCACAAAACAAAACGCTTGAAGCTGTAAAACTTGGCTTGCAGATTCTTGAAAAATTAAATATTCGCTTACCAATAAATCCCACCAGTACTGAAAGTTTGCCGGGATTTATT
>JANOJO010000521.1:0-2414 GCA_031418795.1 Bacteroidota bacterium
CTGACACATTCAATAATGAACAAACAAAAAAAGATATTCATCAAACTGTAGCAAGAATCATCGGGCCCTTTGCAAAGCCGGATAAAATTCAGTTTGTAAAAGGACTGCCAAAAACCAGAAGCGGAAAAATTATGCGGCGGATTTTAAGAAAGATAGCTGAAGGTGAAACAGAAAATTTAGGTGACACATCTACATTGCTGGATCCGTCAGTTGTGGATGACATAAAAAATAACCGGGAATAAAAAAAAACAGCCGGGTCAGCTGCTTTAAAAGGTTTTTCGAAATATGTTGTTGGGTAAGTAATAATTACTGGCAGCGAATATAGCGGCTGAATTCAGACTTGCAAAATCTCCTTTTGATTTTATTCAAAGAAAATATCCACATTCTTTCAGCATCTTGTAAAAACGAAAAACTATTTTTGATGCAGTTAATCTCTGAATGAAAAACCAACCAGCTAATAAAAAAATCAAAACTGTTTTCAAATGGTTCATCCGGGTTTTGCTGGTTCAGCTAATCTTTATTAATATAAGCGCAGCTTTTCATGCCCACAGGATTACACATTATTATGATGATGATAAAGTAAGAAATCTTTCTTCCTCTTCGGGCAAATTTTTTCTCCGTACTTGGCGGTTAATGGTGGGAAGAAAATTTCCAAAGTCGCAGATTTTATTTTATCCATCCACTCCTTACGACACTATTCAGCTTTTTACCGCAGGCAAAAATAAAATAGAAGGCTGGTGGATGAAGGCCGATTCATCAGTCGGCACTGTTATTCTTTTTCATGGTTTATCTTCCAACAAAGGGTTTGCTCTTAATGAGGCATATCAGTTTCTTGCGATGGGATATAATACAATGGTGATTGATTTCCGTGCACATGGCAGCAGCGGAGGCAATGCATGCACTATTGGGTTGAAAGAAGCAGAAGAAGTAAAACTTGCTTTTGATTTTGTAAAAAGCAAAGGGGAAAAAAATATTGTACTCTGGGGCATGTCTATGGGTGCAGTGAGTATTACCAGGGCTGTTTATGAATACGGTATTTCCCCGCAAAAAATTATACTTGAAATGCCTTTTGAGAAATTGCAGGATCATATTCGTGCAAGAGCCAGGGTGCTGGGTTTTCCCGATGAACCTTTTGGTTTTTTTGTAACCTTTTGGGTGGGTATAGAACAGGGATTTTGGGGCTTTAGTCATAAAACAACCAGGTATGCTAAAAGCATTACCTGCCCGGTGCTGCTGCAATGGGGAGCCAGGGATGAATATGTTTTGAAAAAAGAGACAGAAGATATTTTTAAAAATATTGCTTCTTCAAAAAAAATATTGAGGGAGTATAATGAAGCAGGTCATGGTTCATTATTAAATGCTGAACCAGATAAATGGAGAAATGCAGTAGGAATTTTTTTGAAAAATCCTTAGCGGCGGATGATAACTTTAGTGCCGTCAGTAATAAATTTATAGAGTTCTTCCACATCCTCATTTTTCATAGAGATGCAACCAAGCGTCCAGTTGCGGTAGCGGTCTATTTGAAAATCTTCATGCGGCCAGGTGCCATGAATGCCAATGCCACCGCCAATTTTTGCTGATGCAGGAATTTCACCTTTTTGTTTTCGCTTATTAAATTTTTCCCAGCTTTCTTTGTTGGGATAATCAAGATTAAGAAAACGGTGCCATTTGTCATGTATTCTTTTAGCTGAAATTTTAAAAGTTCCTTCAGGTGTATTGCGGTCGCCCTGCATTTTTTTATCAGCAAGTGAATTGTTGCCAAACACGACGGGGTAAGTGGCATACCAGCCTTCGCTGTCATAAATACTCAGTTCGTAATCAGATTTGTCAATAAGAATATAAACAGCGCCAATCGGTCCGCCATTTTTTAGCGGAGTGCTGTTGTATTTTGTAACGGGTGAATGATTGGATATAAAAAACCCACTGCTTACCAAAACAGTTGTGAGTACGAACTGACTTTTCATAGCTGCTGCCATTATTTTGACTTAGTACAAGTCAAACGACATGCCGTAACTTTTTATTTTGGATCATTTTGTTGTTTTAACGTGATGTTTGCAAAAAAATAAAAATCTCTACGATCAGCCAGCAGGATTTCTACCTGTATAATCCAAAATTATTTTTCGAAAAAACCGAAATAGTTTACCCATGATTTTTTCCGGGTAAAATAAAAAACCGCCCTGGAAAATCCAAAACGGGTTATATCATGAGAATACAAAGAATTCTACCTGCTCAACCTGAAACCAACATTATAGGGAGTATGATCAAGGCCATTGTCCCACATATTTTCAAATGCATAGCTGCCATAAAGTTTTACAGGGCCAATCATCAACTCACCCACATAGGAAATTTTCCATTGTTTCAGGTCAAAATCATTATGAAGTTTATCCTTATTATCGGCCAGCTTTGTTTTTTGC
>JANOJO010000522.1:0-2362 GCA_031418795.1 Bacteroidota bacterium
ATAATAATAAGCGAGCCTCTTTCAAATTGCTGACCGTTTACTTCAAAAGGCGTTTCACTAAACCGGACTTTTACACCCTTCTGAAAAAATTGTCCCAATGCTTTTGCACTTTGCACACCCTGCCAGCGGAGCACATATCCATAAGCATCTGCAACATTGTTGGTAATTGCTGTAATTATATTGTCTTCGCCAAATCCAAGTTTGTCTTTTGATGCATAAGTTTCAAGGTCATAAACATAAGGAAGCGACCAGGCGGTAATATCGTATGTGGCAGAATCAACCAGTTTAGTACGTGGCTCAAACAATACTTTCACCATCGCACTGCGTGGCTGTTGCGAGTGGATGATCAAATCATTTTGCTGACCACTAAACATATCATTTTTACCTGTAAAAAAATTATACCCATTCATCATTCCTCTTGTAGAACCTGACATAACTTTATACTGAATCCCGTTTTTATCCAGTAAACTCATCAGGGCATTCATTCTTTCCCGGTTTGTTTCAGAATATTTTACGAGATATGATTTGTATTCACCCACACCATTGCTTACCGCATCATTAAAAAATTTTCTGAATTCTTTTACCAGCCTTGCTGCATTAAGCGATGAGATTTCAATAGTGCTGATTCCCGTTGTGTAATGATGAATAGCTCTGTCGTATAATGTTAAGGTATCCCCCTCATCGGTTATGATACCGGCGCCTCCGGCAGGCCCGCCAGCCTGTTCATACGTCATACCAATGGCGCCATTAAAAGTTGGATAAGTATCGCCATAACTTGGATATAAAAGATCAAAAACTTCTTTGGTAAAATAAAGCCAGCCATTTGCATCAAAATATTTTGCATGATTTTTTCCCAGCGTTACCTGGAAATCCCGTTGCCATTGGGTAATCACTTCATGATAGGGTTGCGCAGCGGGAGCAAAATAATATGGATTGTTTACACCCTGCTCATGAAAATCCACATGCACATACGGCATCCATTGATTATAAACTTTTATCCGCTGCAGACTTTCTATTTGTGTTTGCCATGCCCAGTCCCGGTTGAGATCAAAATTATAATGATTGGTTCTGCCGCCGGGCCAGGGTTCACGGTGTTCCCTTGCAGCCCATAATGGATTTACAGTTTTTCCAACAACAGAATTAAACCAGTTTACATACCTGTCTCTGCCATCAGGATTAATGCAGGGATCAATTATCACCACAGTATTTTTTAACCACTCTTTTGACTTTGCATTTGATGGATCGAGCAATGAATAAATTGTAAGTATAGCAGCTTCGGATGATGAAGTTTCATTGCCATGCACATTATAACTAAGCCATACTATTGCCGGTGCCCCTTCTTCAATAGCCGCTGCTTTATCTTTTGAAAGATTGGCAAGCCGCATATTATTAATTCTTATCTGCTCCAGCCTGTTTATATTTTCTGCAGAAGAAATAAAAGCAAGCAGCAAAGGACGGCCTTCGTTGGTTTGTCCGTACTGCTCTAATTTTACATTGGCGGCAGATGAAGCAGCCACATGCTGAAAATAATTTACAATTTTCCAGTGCGGTGTATAACGGTCGCCAATTTTATATCCTAAAAAATCTGCAGGTGATTTTAGTTGAGCATTTGCTGTTAAAAAAAGAACTGAAGCAAGTACCACTAATAGTTTTTTGTGCATGAAATAATGATTTTATCCGGCAAATTAAGAAAGAGATGATGAATGACAATGCCTGAAAAAGAAAAGAGACTTCGCCTGAAGCCTCTTTTTAAAATTAAAGTCTAAAATTTTATTTTTTTATTACCTATGTTGCCCGAATAAAATTCAGCTTTTTCATGATGACAATATTAAAATTGAATTAATTAATGATTTGTATAATCAAATCTTCCTTCGGTGATTTTATATGTTTTACCATCACTGGCATTGTATGCTTCAAATTCGAAGCGACCGCTTATAATCTTATTTATAGGATCCGATTTAAGTATTTCAATTTTTCCCGTATGTAAGCTATCAGTAAAATATTCTTTGCCATTAAAATTGTAAAAGCCATAATTATGAATTTCGCCATAGCCAAACGAAATTCTCTGAGTTGGTTTATTTAATAAATAAGTCCCAATGCCGAGATAATCTGACCCAGTATAATTTCTGCAAAAAAGATCAATAAATCCATCAGAGCTGTGAGTGCGAATCAAAATATGATATCCTGGAAACAACGGATACCCAAAATATCCTCCTTGTGTTGGATATATTGCAACCCCGCCACTGAAAATTCCTTTTGGTGTCCAGGGAACTCCATTTATTTTGCAACCAATAGTATTTTTTCCTTCAAAGGTGAGGGGCGGCAGGCCATTATCAACCATGTCTTTTTTGCAAGAGGCTGC
>JANOJO010000523.1:0-3165 GCA_031418795.1 Bacteroidota bacterium
ATCCAACATTGCTGTTGATGCCGTTTCAATTGTCACATTCAGTTTCTCAAAAGTATTTATGGATGCTATTGAAGCCAAGCAAACGGCAGAACAACATGCACTAAAAGCAAAGAGAGACCTTGATAGAATTAAGATTGAAGCAGAGCAGACCATTGCAGCAGCAACAGCAGAGGCAGAGGCATTACGATTACAGAAAATGAATATTTCACCAGACCTTATTGAACTCAGAAAAATTGAGGCAAATCTCAAAGCAATTGACAAGTGGAATGGAATTCTTCCACAGGTTACGGGCGGTGGTGCAATCCCATTTATTGGCGTGGATGAACTAAAGAAAAAATAAGCGATTCATAAAATAAGGGATTCCAATGATTAGATATATCATTCTGATTGTTGCTGCAGGTATAGTAGGTGCTGTTTTAGCCAGGCACAAAGGACGCAGCCAAATATTATGGTTTATCCTATGCGCAATAGTCCCGCTGCTTGTAATAGCAATACTTTTTCTTCCAACTGTAGTAGCAAAAGGAATAACAAAGAAATGCAGCCACTGTGCAGAGATTATTAAAGAAGATGCAACAGTATGCAAATACTGTGGAATGATAAATCAAAATGAAATACAATGAAAAGAAAAAATCACGCGTCATTGAAAAAGAATATCCGCGCAAACAGTTTATCGCAAAACTCAGACGGCTGGCAGATGCGCTGGAAACAAACGAGCCGTTCAGCATTCAGGTTAAGAACGAACGGCTGCACATTCCTGCAAATGCTGTTGCCAATATTGAGCACGAAAGAAATGGGACAGCAGAGGAACTGGAATTTCAACTAAAATGGGAAAGAAAATAATATTATATCACTTTAAAAAGTAAAAACTATGAAATGTCCTTCATGCAACACAGCGCTGACAATGAGTGAACGTAGCGGAATTGAAATTGATTATTGCCCACAATGCAGGGGCGTTTGGTTAGACAGAGGTGAATTAGACAAAATTATTGAACGATCTGCCTCCGAATCCTTATCGCACCCGAAGCATCGCGATGAAGACAGGGATGGCCGCTATGCAGAGAAAGAAAGGTACTACGATAGGGATAACCCACATGAAAATGAAAAAAATTACAACCCCAAAAAAAGAAACTCTTTTTTAGGAGATATGTTTAACTTTTAACCACCCTTCATTTACAGAGTTAAATTTTAAATCTAAAATTAAACTATTAATAAAAGAAAAAATGTAATCGAAATAAAGAGTTCCTGCAATGAGTAAAAAAAATTTTGGTAACGGTTTATAAATTTTATCACAATTAAAAACTTAATACTATGATATTCGACCCCATCTTAATGGTTATTGCCATCGCTTTTATGGTGATAGGTATGATAGCCAACAACCGTCTGAAAGCCCGGTTCAGGGAATATTCGCTTTCACAAATTTCATCAGGATTTAGCGGAAAAGAAGTTGCAGAAAAAATGCTTCGTGATAGTGGTATCTATGATGTTCAGGTAATTTCTGTTGAAGGTCAGCTCACCGACCATTACAACCCGGCAAAAAAAACCGTGAATCTCAGCCATGATGTTTACAACGGAAAACATGTTGCTTCGGCAGCAGTTGCGGCTCACGAATGTGGTCATGCCGTTCAGCACGCAACAGCATATACATGGTTGAATATCCGCTCGAAACTTGTGCCGGTGGTAAACTTCAGTTCAAGGATGATGAATTTTGTTATTATCGGAATGATGCTCTTTGCATTTACGGCTCATTTATATAATCAGGCACTGTTGGTAATCATTGCTCTTCAGTCAGCCATTGTTCTGTTTAGCATGATAACCCTTCCGGTTGAACTGGATGCAAGCAAAAGAGCTTTGGTTTGGCTTGACAGTGCACAAATTACCAAAGGACAAGAACATCAAAAAGCTACCAATGCACTTCGGTGGGCTGCTTCTACTTATGTTATTGCTGCTCTGGCTGCCATTACTACATTGATTTATTTTATTATGCAATACAACAGCAGAAAATAGATGACAACCGAACTTTCATTCTGGATTTTCTTTATCCTCTTTATTGCCTTGATGATGGCACTTGACCTTGGGGTTTTTCACCGTAAATCTCATATCGTAACCTTTAAAGAGTCGCTTGCATGGACAATAGTCTGGATGGGGTTGGCAATGACATTTAATGTCATTATTTATTTGTGGAAAGGACCGGATAAAGCCATTGAATTTCTGACCGGGTATCTTATTGAACTGTCACTAAGCGTGGACAATTTATTTGTGTTCATTTTAATATTCGGTTATTTCCAGGTTCCTCAAAAATACCAGCATAAGATACTTTTCTGGGGCATTCTCGGTGCTCTTGTCCTGAGAGTAATTTTTATATTTGCAGGAGTGGCGATGATGGAAAAATTCCACTGGATGATTTATCTGTTTGGCGGTATTTTAATTGTATCCGGTTACAAAATGTTTTTTCAAAAAGACAAAAAGATAGATCCGGAAAAGAATCCAGTTCTCCGCCTCTTCAAAAGGTTTTTTCCTGTCACCAATCAATACGATGGAAGCCGCTTCTTTACCAGGCAAAACAACAGGTGGGTTGCTACGCCATTATTCTTAGTGCTGATTATTGTGGAAACAACCGATGTGATTTTTGCCGTTGATTCGGTACCTGCAATTCTTGCCATCACAACCGATAAATTTATAGTTTTTACTTCCAATGCCTTTGCCATACTCGGATTGAGGTCGCTTTATTTTGCATTAGCAGGAATACTCAATGTATTCAGATACCTGCATTTCGGATTGGCTTCCATTCTCCTATTCATCGGATTAAAAATGGTTCTTGCCGATGTGTACAAAATCCCCATTGAAATAGCTCTTATTACCGTGCTGGCTATTCTGATTATAAGTATTGTTGCTTCGCTCATAATTAAACCTGCCATAAAAAAACTCACTTAAATAAAAATCTATGGAAAACATCTCGGAATTCTTTAACATTATCCTTGACTCAGAAAAACTCATTGCGTATGGTGGTTTAACCCTTCTGTTGGTAATTATTTTTGCCGAAACAGGATTGTTCTTCGGTTTTATTTTTCCCGGAGATGCCTTATTGCTGACTGCCGGCTTATTATGCAGCACAGCAAACTTTGATGTAAATATTTTCCTTTTGCTTTTCAGTGTTTCAATCGTTGC
>JANOJO010000524.1:0-5752 GCA_031418795.1 Bacteroidota bacterium
TAATAAATGGGATATTGTAAAAAATGGATATGTACTATTAAAGGATTACGTCTATCCAGCGCTGATTAAAAAATAAAACTTTGCCCTTGTTGGTACCTCACCAAAAGCAGCACGCCTTTGTCATGCCTTCGGCAGATAAATTGGAATGAGGCGTTGGTCATGTGATTTGCCTTCCAACAAATCTGCTTTGAAGTACTTCTATCCGTCCATGATCTTGCCCATCGGATATTTTTGTTACAAAAAAAATGTTGCGGGCAGAACCCGTGGCTTAGTTATTTAATTCAAACAAAAAAAATACTGATAAAGTTTTATATCATAAATTAGAGGATTGAACGTCACTTTTATAATCATGGGTAAAATTTAATCTTAAAAAATAATGCGTTCATTACATGTCAGCATCCATCATCATCTGCCACAGCAGGAGGCAATATCACGAATTAAAAAATTATTTACCAGTTTGAGGCATGAGCAAAAAGAAAAAATATCACACATAAAAGAAGAGTGGATAGATGAAACCGGCACCATTCATTTTTCTGCACGGGGTTTTAACCTGTCAGGCATTGTTACTGTTCATCATTCAAGCGTTGAGATAAATGCTAAAGTACCATTAGCTGTTTTTCTATTCAGAGGTAAAATAAAGGAAGCGATTAAAACAAGAGCAGAGGAGTTACTTTCAAAATAATTATTTCCGTCCTTCCCCGTTGCCCGTTGTGTTCAATAAATAAAAGAATCGACAATTGTTGTCCTGAGTTTGCAACTCAATACAAGCTTTGCAAAAGCCAATTGATGAGTTTATTTTTTAGGAACGATTATGGAAGAACTGAATATTCAATTAAATTACGACCCTAATCATTTTAGGGAACTCTATTACAAAAATGGACAAGGCAGTGTATTTACATACATGCCAACCAAGAACTCAATTATTATAACTGCCTTACTAGTTCTAATTACGATTGTAATTTATTTTTTTTCGCTGAACAATTCCTCTATAAGTTGGCTATTGATTTTAGGATCTATTGCAATTCTTTTTTCATTAGCGGCAACAATTGTTGTAATTATAAAACATCAGAAATGGAAGAATAGTTTTGAAGAATATTTAAAGAAAATATCACTATATCAAACTTTCAAGATCAGTTTAACTTCTAAATCAATTGAAGTTACTCTTGACTCCTCTGGTACGATAGAAAATTGGGAGACTATTAAAATGGTCCAACTTGAACAAGACTATGTTAGTTTAAAAAAAGAGGCGGAGCAAGAAGTTTATTTTTTTCCTGCAAAAGCTATGACTCAAGATGAGTTTGAAAAGCTTAAAGTATTTATTAGGGAAAAAGTAAAATAGAATTTCGTCGACATGTGGTCTTGCCCATCGGGTATTTTGTATCACTAGAAAATTTTTCTCCATCCGATAGCTATCGGATTAAAATATTTCCTTTGCTGCTGCGTCTCCCTGTATAAATGGGTCAGACAGCGACCATATCAGTGCCAGATCAACCAAAACATAATATCATCCAGGCCGTAAGTGATTACGGCAAGCGGTTGTTTTATTTCATTCGCGGCAGGGTGAATACGAATGAAGATGCCGAAGATATTCTGCAGGATGTGTGGTACCAGTTCAGCAAGTTGATGAACACAGAACCCATTCAGCAAACAAGTGCATGGTTGTATCGTGTGGCAAGAAACAGGATCATTGATAAATACCGCAGGCATCTCCCGATAGCTATCGGGACTGAAGATTTGTTTACTGATGATGATGAAACTGAATTTAATTTCAGGGAGATACTTCTCACAGAAACTCCGGAAACAGAACATCTGCGAAATTTTTTTTGGGAACAATTATTTTCAGCATTGAATGAATTGCCTGAAGAACAAAAACAGGTTTTTGTGTGGCATGAACTGGAAGATATTTCTTTCAATGAAATTTCCGAACGAACAGGAGAAAAGATAAATACATTGATCAGCCGTAAGCGTTATGCTGTACTGCACCTGAGAAAACGATTAGAACAATTGCATAAAGATTTTTTTGAACAATAAAAATTTAAATTTATGAAACGAAGATTTAATTGGGTAAAAATGATTTTACTTTTTATCCTGATAGCCCCTGTTGCCATTTTTATTTTTGGCTGGATAGTAATGTTTCTCTGGAATAATGCGCTGGCGCCGGTGTTGCAAATTTCAGAAGTTAGTTTCTGGCAGGGTTTGGGAATACTGGTGTTGTGTAAAATATTATTCAGCAGCTTTAGCGGAGGCCGAAGCCGCCGACATTCTACATGGAAAGAAAGAATGACACAGAAATGGAATAATATGACAGCGGAAGAAAAAGAAAAATTCAGGGATAGATGGAATGATCGTTGGTGGAAAATGGGATTTAAACCCTGGGATTCGGAAACTCCTGAATGACTGCGTCATGCAGGCAGGGAAGTTGAACAACCAGGTGGTCGAATATAATCTGAAGCATTTCAGTTGAGTCAACAAGTTTTCTATAATTTCTATTCACCCGGATACAGTTCTGGCCTATCTCAACTGAAAATCCCAGATGGGTTTTTCTCCCAGCAAATGCTCAACAAAATAGTTCCATCTTTTTTTGGTAAAATAGTCATTATAAATACCCGTATAGCCATGCCGCTGACTTGGTAAGATCAGCATATCAAATTCTTTGTTTGCCTTTATTAATGCTTCCGCCAATTTAAAAGTAGCTGAGGGATTTACATTTTCATCAATGCCGCCATGAGTGATCAATAATTTTCCTTTCAGGTTTTTTGCCATCGTAATGTTTGAAACAAAATGATAAGAAGAATCAACCGGCCAGCCCATATACATTTCGGGCCACCAGTCTTTTTCCATTCTGAAATCATGATCTGCTGAACTTGCCACGGCGACTTTATAAAAATCAGGAAACTCCAGTACTGCATGTCCTGCATCATATCCGCCTGCAGAATGTCCGAAGATGCCAACCCTGTCTGCATCAATCCACGAATATTTTTTTGCAAGTTCTTTAATTGCAAGCACATGATCGGTCAAATTTTTGCCCATATTTTTATATGACACATTATGAAAAGCTTTTGATCTGCCCGCCGTACCCATTCCATCAACTACAACCACAATAAACCCAAGTTCAGCAAGCGGTTGATTGTTTCTTCCCAGCGTCATAGCGAAATTTCGTGTAAACATATTTGTATGGGGCCCGGTGTAAGAAGCATCTATTACCGGGTATTTTTTTGAAGGATCGAAATTAGATGGCTTCCACATAACACCATAGATAGTAGTGATACCATCTCTTGCTGTAGCCGTAAAGGTTTCAGTAAAATGAAAATTCATCGCAAGCAACCCTTCAATATCCGCCTTACTCAACTCTTTTACAATTTTACCTGATGCAGTTTCTCTTAACACAGTTCTTGTGGGTTGATCGGGTGCCGAAATATTATCAGAAAAATATTTTCCATCAGGAGATACAGTTATATCATGATTGGCATTTTCGGGTGTAAGCAGGGTAAATCCTTTTCCATCAATGCCAATTTTATATAAATGCTGGTAATAAGGATTACGACCCGGCTCTTTTCCTGAAGCAAGAAAGAAAATTGTTTTATCTTTTTTATCAATTGAGTAAATACTGTTTATATAATAAGCGCCATTTGTAAGAGGAGTCAGAGATTTCGTTTTTAAATCAAGAGAATATAATTGACGCCAGCCATCTTTTTCTGATGCAATGATGATCTTTCCATATTCTTCCAGTAACCAGGAGTCATAAGTGTCAATATTAGTCGGGCTTGTTTCCCTGTAAAGCAGTTCACTGGTTCTATTGTTTACATTTACACGATGCAGATCAACCTGCTGGTAACCCCTTACTGTATTTTCTTCATAAATAATACCCGGCTCCTTTGACCATTCGTATGAAATTGGATTTGTATGAGTACTTCTCAATTCCTCTTTTCTCCACTCCTCTCCTGTTTCAATATTAAAAAATACCGGTATCATTCGCACCATGGCAGTATCACCGGGTGATGCCCGGTAATACGAAAGCAGTCTTGCACGGAACAGCGAATCCACACCCCAGTCAAGCAGGTACATTTTATTTCCAGATCTAAGGTCGCATATAAAAGTTTGAATCCATTTTGAATCTGGAGACCAGCGTACAGCAAATTTTGGCGGACGTTCGCCGTTTTCACCAATGATAATATCCCCCCATCCGTAATAGGTAGCATATTCATAATTTTTTATTCCCGCTGTACTTAATTGCTTTACTATGCCTGTCTCTGTTGATTTGATATAAAGATTGTATTTATCCGTATAAGCGATCCATTTGCCGTCCGGTGATTTTCTTTCCATCTCATTTTCCGCTACTGCATTATCCGGGGTAAGTTCATAAGAATTAAGATCAAGTATATATTTTTTATTACCAGCCTGGAAGGATACTTTATTTTTATTAATAAACTTTCCGTCAGTAAAAGAAAAATCATTTGCTCTTATGGATGTTTTTAAAGAGTCACTCAATAATTTTGCAAGCCGGTTCTTATCAAACAACGGTTCAACCTGCATTTTAATAAACTCTATTTTATTAAACAGTCTTTCGTTTTTATTTTGTGTAATAAAGGCAAACCCGGAACTATCCCCAGCCCAAAATGGCTGAACATTTATATTATATACTTTCTTATTGTTCAGGTTGCCTGTCAAAAAACTTGCAGCCCTTTCATAATCCTTTTTTGTCAATCCCTGTGCAAAAGCAACTGAAGCAAAAAAAATTAAACAGATGAAAACAGAATATTTCCTCATAAACGTTGTTTTGTTTTTATAAATATACATTTTCCCTGCCTGTATTTCCAGAAAACCAAGTTGCAGTTATTGGTCCCCTTTGAAAGAATTGTTTAAACAAAATAAAACCGATTTGAAAATAAAAAATTACAAAGTTGTTATGCTTAACCTCCCGCAATAAAGCGGGACAAGTTTGACTTAGCCCCGGACTCAAAGTAGCTAAAAAAGTATTGCTGGTTTTCAATAACGAATTACAAACTCCTGATAACAATCCTAAAGTATTAATTTTCTTATATACTTTGAAGAACCGAAGATCCCGGTTTCTCACAATACAAAAATCACCGTGAAATAACAGACCCTGCATCATCAAAGAAGATTTTGTCTATGCTGGAAAACTATTATAACTTCAGGTAACAATAGTTTAAAATGAAAAAAATATTAATTTTCCTGACCATTGTTTTAATAAACCCGTTTAAAATCATGGCACAAACCACAACCAGTAAAGAAACTAATCAAAACATTATTACGATCAGCCTCATGCAAAAGTTTGCTGAAGCATTTAATGCACACGATGTAAATGCTATTTTATCGTTCATGTCAGAAGATTGTATTTTTTTAGCATCGGCTGGCCCTGATGCAGTTGGCGAAAAATTCACAGGTAAAGAAGCCGTAAAAAAAGCATTTGAAGATGTTTTCAATACTTACCATGATGCACATTGGGGGAATCTAACTCACTTCCTGGCCGGGAATCGAGGAGTTACGGAATGGTTGTTTACGGGTACCAAAGCAGATGGCAGTAAGGTGGAAGTTACAGGTTGTGATATTTGTACATTCCGTGACGGAAAAATAATTCTAAAAAATTCTTACCGGAAAAATCGTCCTGTTATTCCAAAGTCATAATTTGTCACGATTGCCCGGGTGTTCAATAAAAAAAAGAGCCTGCATTACACAGACTCATTCGGTCTCATTTTATTTTTATTACTTTATTCCAGTACTTACATGGATG
>JANOJO010000525.1:0-2219 GCA_031418795.1 Bacteroidota bacterium
TAAGAAAAAATTGCAGGTAGATACAGAAAGGCAAAGAGCCAAGAAGGTTAGCTATTTACAAAAGGAAGCTATAAAGTATGGATACATTCTACAAAACGCAACAAATTAAAACTAAGGGAAGTAAATACAACGTCATTGTAAGGCGGTAAAAATAAGCAGGTAACTTTTTGGACAACTAAGCCGAAGCAATCTGGTAGAGTTTAATTGTATTGAATACTTAGAATAGTAAGGGATAACATTCGTCCATTAGTTTATCGGTAAGCCTTGCTCAAAGCTAAGCGCCATATCAACAATGGCGTAGTAATAGAAATACAATGAACTACTGCGATTGTATAAAAAAAATCATGTTTACATTTTTTCACAATGCTCTTTTAATTTTTCTGTCATCTGGTGAAGATTATTAAAAAGTAAAATTCTTATTTCCTCAGGAACAGGAGAGTCGTTTGCATTCAGAAATCGGCAGGCAAGGTTACATGTCTTTTCATTTATTTTTTTAAACACATACTCATAAACCAACGAGATATTTAACTCAGCCCGGCGAAAACTTTCTGCATAAAGAACACCTTCATCTGTTACGGTCATGCGTAATGGGGAAATATCAGCCCGGTATGTTTCAAATATAAAATGATGAACACTCCCCACAAATGCATCAGGAAATTCCTGTTCTACTTTTTGCAAACCCGGAACCCATTCAGTACGGCCGGGAATATTCATAAGCACCATATACGCATCCATAAAATTAGCGGCAATGGATAGTTCAAGATGGGAAGTATTGTCGGTACGGTAATAATTATCAGGCGCCGGTGGATCTGGCGTCTTTTCTCTTGCAGTTTCCAAATGTGCAAACCTGTAATCTATTTTTCCAATTGAGGAAAACTCATCTGATAAACTTTTCCATTCAAATTCAAAAGGTTCATGAGAGTCAGGAAAATGCTGCCATAGTTTTTCAGTCAGCAATAAGTATTCATTTGAGTTAATGCTATTTTTCAGCAAGCGGTGAGCAACGATAACATCGGTTCCCGATAGTGTTACAAAACGTCCCACTTTCATTTCTCCTATCGGGCCATGATGTGCTACAAATTTCAAAGTAAGATTGATAATTGCCTGGCAGGCTCCGCAGGGGCAGATAGTATGTTGCTGCATCCACTTTCGCTTGAAATGAAAAGAATCAAAAATTTTCAGGCAGATATCTAATATTTCTTTTTTGGATGGAGCAGGGCCTCTTTTAAACATTAAAACAGCATCGCCTTCAATTTCTGATATTTCATATTCATCACCCACCGCAGTTATTATCGCATCAAGAAGAATATTGATGGCATGTGAACCATGATCGAGTTCAGTAGTTGTCATAAACTCAGTAAACCCGCTGATATCAGGAATCAGTATCGTTGCGTTGTTTTGAGCCATTGGAGTAAGGAATGGATATTAAAGTTAGGAAAGATTGAAGTAGCGAATTATTATTTTGTGCCTGTGAGCATCGAAGAATAAATTCAGCAATTTATTTTCCCGAGTAAAAAATATACAATTATAAAAACCGCAATGGTTCCAAGGCAGCCACCACCCCATTTCCAACCAGCGTAACCTGCTATTAATGATTTGAGCCAATTTTCCATATGAATAAATTTAAAGGTTAATTAAGCGAAGTTTTTTCAATTCTTCTTTTGCATAAATTTTACTTATTACCGGAAATATTAAAGTTACATTAAAAGAAAGTGGCACAGTTGATTTGCAAACAATTAAAAGGTAAAGATTCATTCCAAACAATTGGAGTTTTGACATACCGAAACGTTGAATTTAGAAATCGTTCTACTTTGAGAAAAGATAGATGAGGTATTTCATACTTTATAAACTTTATATGACTCGCCTGAGATTCTTTTGAATTGTAAGTTTAAAAAATTTGGGCCCGGTATGACAAGACTCTGATGAAACGGAATTGTTGCTGTTTATAGTTTGTCGTGGGTGGCTTACCCACCGTAGTTTTAACGAAGGTGGGGCTAAGCACTTACCTGCGCCTCACACCAATGGATGGCGTGAGACCCTGATGTAACAGAATGTAATCACTCATTGATTATATCCCAGGGTGTTGTTATCTTATTGTCTTTATCTGCATCTTTGGGTCTTTCAGTGTCAGCTGAAATAAGCAGAGGTTGGTGTGCTTTATCTTTTGGTAAAGACGAATCAATCCTCACATTCCTCATATCATCATCCGTTATAATATC
>JANOJO010000526.1:0-3131 GCA_031418795.1 Bacteroidota bacterium
ATTTCTTCCAGTTCATCCGATTCTACAGTTATGTTTTCTTCTGTTTCTCCTGCGGCATCTTTCATTTTTTTGTCTTCTTTCTTTTTATCAGCAATTGTTTTATCACTGCCAGCCACCCTTGTTGTCACCGCATTTATCGGCACACATAAAACATTTTCATGCCGCTTGGTTTTTATATCGGCGCTTGCATTCATACCCGGACGGAAAGGAAATTTTTTAGGTCTGGAAGGATCAATTAAATCTTTGTAAGATTCTTTATCCAATCTTATTCTTACTTCATATTGTGTTACATCTGCACTGGCCAATGCCGCAGCGCCACCTTTTGTACTGCTGGCAATTTGTGTTACCACACCTTTAAACTTGCGGTTGTTATATGCATCTACTTCCACATCGGCGCTGTCACCCAGGTTTACTTTCACTACATCATTTTCTCCCACATCCACTCTTACTTCCAGCACATTCATATCAGCTACCCGCATCATCTCAGTACCAATACTGAAACTATTGCCTGACACTCTTTCACCTTTTTTTATTATCAAAGAAGAAATCACTCCATTCATCGGGGCAATCAGTGTAGTCCTGTTCAAATCTTTATTGGTTCTGGAAAGTCCTGTTTGTGCAGTCTGCACACTAGCCTGCAAACCTTTTATACTTTGCGTACCTGCATTATAATTTGCCTGTGCAGATTTATAAGTGGTTTCATAAGTATCAAGTTCGGAACGGGAGATTACTTTATCAACAAATAATTTATTATTGCGATCATAATTTTGTTTTGCCAAATCAAGATTTGCTTTTAATGCTTCCAGCGTTGCCTCGCTGTTAGCCACTGTTGCTTGTGATTGATTTACTCTTGATGCTGCTTCGTCTCTCTGCAGGGCATAGATGTCGGCAAAAATTCTTGCCAGCACCTGGCCTCTTTTTACACTGTCGCCTTCTTCTACATACAAGTCCACCACCTCGCCGCTGATATCCGGGCTTATCTTCACTTCTACCTCCGGATAAATTTTTCCACTGGCATTTACTGTTTCAATGATTGTTCGCTTTGTTGCTTTTTCGGCAGATACTTTGATGCCGACATCTTCTTTTCCGGCAATCATTTTATACACTACTAATAAAGCAATCACCACTAACAAACTAATCAATATCCATTTTACTGTTTTACTCATTTGAATGAAAATTTATTTTATGTACTTAGCATTTGAATTACTATTAAGTCCCGTATGTACGGGATTGTGTCACACACTTTTACTTTTTTGTTCGCTATTCAGCAACCCACCCCCTTCGTCAATCTTCTATTACCAAATTCTGCTGCCCCTCCATAGGAGGGGATGACCAGTCTTCTGTTCACTCACAACTCACAACTTATAACTCACAACTCATAACTTTTAACTCTTAACTTAAAGTTTTATCCCCTGTCCTTTATAAAACTCAAGCAATTTCATTTTAAAAACAAAATCATACTGCGAATACAAAGCCTGAATTCTTGCCGTTAATAAATTATTCTGGCTGTTTAATAAATCAAAAGTTGACAACAGGTTCAGGTCATATCTTTTTTGTGCAAACTGGTATGACTTGTTTGCTGTCTCCACACTTTTTTTATCGGCACCAAATTTTTGAAAAGCGGAAGATGCATCATTAAATGCTTTGTAAATATCCTGCTTCAGTGTTTGATTATCCTGTTCTTTGGTAAGTTCCCATTGTTTTACAACCAACTTTGAACGTTCCCAATTAGTACGCAATGAACCACCATTAAAAATGGGAACACTTAATCCTACACCAAAACCCTGGCCAAAATTTGTGTTAAGTTGTTTGCTAAATTTATCAGGTGAAAAATATCCAATCACGTTTGTTCCTTGTGCTGTCACGGGCACTTCCACTGGCAAATAAATTCCTCCACCTGCATTTGTTCTTAATAAAGAAGTGGAATAGCCTGTTACTACCTGGTTGTAAATGGTTCTTTCTTTAAACTTTACATAGTTGGTTCCCAAACTTGCAAAGCCCCCGATAGAAGGATACATCTGACCTTTTGCAGCCTCTACAGATTTTTTTGCAGATTGCATCCGCAGGTCAATTACTTTTTGCTGCGGCAGATTGACAAGGGCAAGTGCAAATACTGATTCAGGTAAAAGCTCAGCAAGATTATCAATGGGTATTTTGTCAACAGGCGGCGTTTCTATTTCAAATGGAGTACCCGCATCAAGATTTAATACAGCTTTCATTTGTAATATAAACTGCAATACACTTGTTTCGGCAGTGATGAGACTTGAACTGTCTCTTGATAATTGTGCTTCAAGTTCTGCCGCATTCAATTCTGGTAATACGCCAGCTTCCACTCTTTTTCTTGTATTAGCAAGTTGTTCATTGGTTGTTTGTACTTGTACTTTGGAAAGATTCACCTGCTCCCGTGAAAGTAATATTTGTAAGTAAGCAACGGCTACATTCAATGCAATATCGTCCTGCACTTTTTTTACCTGCGCCTTATCAGCTTCCATAGAAAGCCTGTTCGCTTCTATTGTATTTTTTTTAGAAAACCAGTTGAAGATCCCCACCTGGCTATTCAATCCTAAACTGATATTGAAAATATTATTATCCTCCAGCACACCGGTTGATGGGTTTTCTGCACGGCCTAATCTGAAGCTGTAGTTATTACTGAAATTAAGGCTGGGTAATTGCGATTGCTTTCCCTGTTTAAATGTAAGTTCTGAAAATCTTGTTTGCAGATCAGATTGTTTTACAGAAATATTATTGGTAACGGCATACTCCACACATCGGCGCAGATCCCATTTATCCTGAGCCAGGCTGTCCTTTGTTATTAATAATACAGAAAGAAAAAAGATGCTTCTTTTAAACATGTGGCAAAAATAGGAGAAATGATTTTTCCAGAGATTGAATTTTGACAAGCGGGAAATTGATTTTAAGTAATATTATTCAATGCCTGCTCAATATCTTTTATTATATACCCAGCTTCTTCCAATCCCACATAAAGCCTTACATAACGATGCTCTTTATTAGCAGGGTCAAAATCGGTTGGTTTTAGTCCGGCGCATTTTGGTATCACTAAACTTTCGTGCCCGCCCCAGCTTACCGCCATCATAATATGTTGCAGGCTTTCGCAAAACTTTACTATCTCT
>JANOJO010000527.1:0-1653 GCA_031418795.1 Bacteroidota bacterium
GGTTATTTTGATGGAGGCAATAAAGGCACTACACACGGTTTGTGGAACCCTTATGATGCACATATACCCTGTGTGTTTTTTGGCTGGGGTGTAAAGCCGGGCAAAACTTATCGTGAAACCTATATGACCGATATTGCACCAACACTTGCTGCAATGCTGCAGATACAAATGCCAAACGGCAGTGTGGGTAAAGTGATTACCGAAGTTGTTAAGTAAAATGATTGATTAAGAGGGCGGGGAAGAAAAAGAGAAATAAGCGAAGTATTAGCTAAGAGGACAAAGGAGAAAAAGTGTTAGATGCACTACTCTTTGTTCTCCTTTTCTCTTTTGTCCTCTTTGCCAAAAACAAAAAAGGAACCGATCACTCAGTTCCTTTTTGTTGGGTTACAAGGATTCGAACCTTGACAAACAGAATCAAAATCTGTTGTGCTACCTTTACACCATAACCCAGTTATTAATTCGGCTGCAAAAATAAGGGTATTGCTTTTACCTCCCAAATGGTTTTTGAAAAATAGGGGTATTATAAATCTGCAAACCTGAACCCTTTTTCTTTTAATTGTTCCAATGTGCCGCCTTTTGCAAGGTGTTCCTTAATCATTTTTCTGTCGGCCAGCATTTTTTGAAGAATTTGTGAACCGGTATATTTTTTTGCCTTTTTTTTAGTGGCTTTTTTAAAAATTGCCATAAAAATTATTTTATGCAAGGTACAAATTTTGGATTTGGTAGTTAAGCGTAAAGCTTTTATTTATCTACAAGCATTTTCCATTCCTTATAAAAACATTGGAGGTTGAGATTAAAAGAAGTACTTATTTCTGTATTAATTTCAATATCCCTGTATCGACTGAAACCTTCCAATCGGATTGCTTTTATTCTTTTATCCATTAATTCTTTTAGCATTTTCTTTCCCCCTCCAAGAGCAATATCGGGATATTGTAAGCGGAATCTTCCATTAAGGTTATAAGAACTTCTATTTGGTATTTTCTGTTTACTTCCATCAGTAAATAAAATAATTACTTGGCTGTTTTCATCAACACTGATAATTTCTGTATTGACTATGTAAATATTAAAATCCTTCTTTCCTATTGCCTTAACCGACAAAATGGTATTAGAATCCAGCTTCATAATATCTCTAACCATTTTAAAGGATATTGTGCCATCAAACTGATCTACCACTTTGATAATGCATGAGCTATCCTTTATAGTTGCTTCCTGACCTTTTACAGAAAGAAAGCAACCCAAAACTATTATTATTGTAAACCATATCCTCATCCTACGAAGCTTCGTTAAAATATTTTTTTAAAAACATTTGAATTTACCTTCAGCTTACTCCGCATCCTCTTTTTCCTTTAACCCCTTTATCAAATCCAGCGCTTCCGCTACTACATCACACATAATTGTAATTAAAGACCCCGGCTTTGCAGTATTGTAAGCATGCATGATGGCTTCTTTTTCATTTAATATAATGGTAACCGGAATATCCTTTGTTTTTGTTTCATTAATACCATCTACCAGCAGGTTTACAATTTCTTCTGCAGTACGGCCTCTTAAATTTTTATCCTGGCGGATGATGATCTCATCAAAATGCTTTCCGGATATTCTGCCTAATTCTTTAATGTCTTCATCCCTTCTGTCGCCGGTGCCACTGATGATGCC
>JANOJO010000528.1:0-7943 GCA_031418795.1 Bacteroidota bacterium
GTAAAACCAAAACCTGGACAGAAGATGGCCTTTGAAGCAGCTTACAAAGTGCACATTGCAAAATTTCATAAGGCAGACGAAAAAATTTCTACTTATGAAATCCTGAGCGGTGAGTATATCGGTTATTACCATCTTGTAAACGCCGAAAGGACTTTTGCAGATTTTGATAAGGAAAGGCCCGATGCAGCTGCACATAGTCTTGACCTTGATAAAAATTTCTTCCCGTTACTGGAAAAAACAATTAATGGCACTTACCGGTTTATTGATAGTTTAAGCTGGCGCCCCGAAGTAGAAGCTGAAAGTTTTATTGTAAATGTGAATCATTTGAAAGATGGGCTTAACCAGGCTGACTACAGACGGGAACAGGCAAGAGCAATTAAACTTAACAGAAATTCAACAGCACCATTTTTTGTAAATTTAAGCTCATTATATTTTGAACAACTATGGGATGGCAGCGATCAGGTAACAGTCAATATCCGTAATCTTAAAGACGGATTTAAAACATTACAACCCGGATATTTTGGTCCTCCTACTCCGCCAGCGGCAGGAACTCCAACCTTCAGAGATAATTATACAAAAGAATATGGATACGATGCCTGGGATGCCAGGGTAAAATTGCTGGAAGGCGCTGTTGTAAAAAGTGAACAGTATATTATGAAATTGAGAAAAGATTTAAGTTCTCAATAAGAGTTCTTAAAAAATAAAACCCCGGCTTGCACTGGGGCTTTATTTTTTGAATACTTTAAAATTTTCCTGAAAAGAATTTTTTAAATAAATTAAAATAATATTTCAGGCTTTACTAATTATTTTTAAAAATGGAACAAGCCTATATTATTGCACGCCTTAAAGAAATAACAATGCCGGAACTATTAGATGCCATTGCAGAGGCTCATGCAGGTAAACCGGTAGATATTTATGAATATCTGCCTCCTGATCTTATTGATAAAACAACAGATACATTGTGGGAGTTTATTGAGGCGGTTAAAAATATTAAAGAATGATTCTTGGAATCCTTTGCTCCAGCATCATAAAATCTGCAAGTACTAAAGCAGTCACAGCTTCTACTATTACCGGAGCCCTTAATGCTACACATAAATCATGACGGCCTTTGATGGAAAATTTTTCTACCTGCTCAGTATCCCAGTTCAGGCTTTCCTGTTCTTTAGGTGTAGATGAAGTTGGTTTTATTGCTAAACGAAATATTAATTCATTTCCATTTGTAATACCACCCACTACTCCACCGGCATGATTGCTTTTAGTTTTGCCATCCATGTCCAAAATGGAATCGTTGTGTTCGCTGCCAAACATTTTTGCCGCAGCAAAACCAGTTCCAAACTCCACGCCCCGTACAGCAGGTATTGCAAACACAATATGTGCTAATGATGATTCTATAGAATCAAAATATGGTTCACCCAATGCAACCGGCAGACCATTTACCCTGCATTCAATAATTCCACCAACAGAATCTTTTGCATCAATGGCTTTTTGTAATCCTTTTTCTAAATCTTTTTCACCGCCGATTTCTGTTACCTCTGCTTTTATGGTGATTCCTGCTTCTGAGACCTCACCCCTAACCCCTCTCCTAAGGAGAGGGGAATAAGAACCCGATTGATTGGGAAGTGAAATTAATTTTGATAGAGTATCTGAAATATTTTTAACGACAATCTGTAAATTATTTATCACCTGTTCGTTGGTAAATCTTAATAATTTATACTGATGTTCCTTTAACCATTCTGCTCTGCCCTCATCATATTGTTTTTGTTCTGTTTCATTATGATAACCGCCATCAATTTCAATGATCAATTTTTTTTCAAGGCAAACAAAATCAGGAATGAACCCGGCAATCGGATGCTGCCTTCTGAATTTATAGCCATCGATGTTTCTGTTTCTTACTGCCTGCCATAATGTTTCCTCAGCTTCAGTTTGATTTTGCCTGTTTTGCTTTGCAGAATCTTTTAATCTTTTCCAATCGAGTGGTGTATTTGTATTAATTCCAAATTGAGAAGATGTTTCTTCTCCTCTCTCCTTTGGAGAGGGGCCGGGGGTGAGGTTTAATAATTTTTTCGCAATCGCCCCCGCAGCCACAATCCCCGCTGTCAGTCTTGCACTGAAATGCCCGCCACCGCGGTAATCCTCATTGCCACCAAATTTTTGATGTGCCACCCAATCTGCATGACCCGGTCTTGGAATACTTCTTTGTTTATCGTAATCTTCGCTGCGTATATTTTTATTTTCAAATAAAATTGTGATTGGAAAACCAGTTGTCTTTCCATTGAACAACCCGCTTTTGAAAATCGGGAAATCATCTTCCTGTCTTGGTGTGGTTCCTTTTTGTTTGCCACCTTTTCTTCTTTCAAGGTCGGGCAATAAATCCTGGGGAGATAATGATAAACCTGCGGGACAACCATCAATGGTTATGCCCACACATTCACCATGCGATTCACCAAAAATGGAGATACGAAATATGTTGCCAAATGAATTCATTGTATATTATTTTCTTCTTGACTGGATGTTTCGGTATAAATTTATTCTTAAAATCTCCCTGAATTATTTTCGCAAATCGAAAACACATCAATGCTAACAAAAAGACTGCAAACAAATTAAATTCTCAATCAACTAACATAAGAATGGTTGTTGAGTTAAATATTTTTTTAACCCCTCTGTTAATTAATCCGCGATACAAAACTTTATCTCCTGACCACAAGTAGCCATCAATAAAAATTGAAGCAGCCACAAAAGGCAAATCGTCAATATCAATTCCTGAAACAAAATGATATGCATCAATAATTGCTTCTTTTGTTATAAAGGTGGAAGGGATTATTGTTAGCTGGCTGATTAAAGTAATTTTTAATTTTTCAAAATTGTCAACACTCAACTTAGATACTTTAATTAATTTGTTCTGATGTTTATTAATCTCTTTGAAGCTTGCATCAGATAAATAAAAAATATGACTGCTTTTTAAACTTTCAAACAAAGTGGATGTTTTGCCATCAGGTTTTATTAAAATACTGAAAAGAATGTTTGAATCAATAACAATATTCATTTCACAATTTTATATTAGCCTTTTTGAGCATTTTTTCAACTAATGGTCTTCTTTCGCCTTTTATCTCTTTCAAAATTTTTTCAATATCCTTATCAGTCGCCTTTGATTTAGAAGCAATTTTTTTGAACTCAACATAATTAATAAACTTCTGAATATTACTATCATATAATTTTTGAGGAACACGAATCACAATATCTTTTTCTGCTATTTGCTTTTTCATAAAATGCTTTTTTCAAATTTACAAAATAAGTCAGGATATTTTACAGTATTCCGTTATGAGGGCTAATAAATCATTCTGCCACTTTCCCCGGTTCACGATTTTCTGCTCCTTTTATATCTTTCAAACTGTCACCCAATCTTTTTCGCATTTCGTTTGCCATTACATTCATCTTATTTACAATTTCAGGAAATTGAGAAGCAAGATTTATTTTCTCGCCTTTATCCTTATTTAAATCATAAAGCTCCATTGCTTCCAGTTTCACTTGTTTTGGTGAAACCCGTTTACCATCATTGCCTGGTATTAGTCCTTCCATTGAATTATATGTGTGCAGGAAATAAAGTTTCCAGTTTTTCCAGCGCATGGCCTGAAGTTCGTTTATATTGTAATAAATAAAAAGCGGCCTTTCAAAATCTTTTACCTGATTTGGTTTTTCAATGGTTGACCAGATGTTAATGCCATCTATTTTTTTATCGGGCAAGGGAGCATTAACCAGCGATGCAATAGTTGGAAGAATATCAATCGTCATCAAAGGGGTGTTCACTTTTATATCCTTTTTTAATTTTCCTTTCCAGTACATCAGGCAGGGAACCCGCACACCACCATCCCAGGAAGTTCCTTTACTTTCCCTCAATCCGTTTGTAACACCAGCATGATTTCCAAATGGCAACCATGGCCCGTTATCTGAAGCAACAATGAGTAAAGTATTTTCCTCAAGTTTATATTTCTTTAACGTATTAATTACTTCACCAACAGACCAATCCAGTTCCATAATTACATCGGCATACAATCCTTTTCCTGATTTGCCTTTAAATTTTTCTGATACATAAATCGGTACATGCGGCATAGGATGTGCCAGGTAAAGAAAAAATGGTTTTGATTTACTGGCAGAAATAAAATCAATTGCTTTTTCAGTAAAGCGTTGAGTAAACCATGACTGCTCATTGATGGTATCTATCGCTGTTTCATTTTCAAATAATGGTAACGGGGGAAATTTTCTTCCTGAGGTATTTTTATACCACATGTCATTGCTGTATGGAATGCCATAGTATTCATCAAAGCCCTGTTTTGTTGGTAAAAATTGCGGCTGACAGCCAAGATGCCATTTGCCAATTGCTTTTGTTGAGTATCCTTTTGTTTTCAGCATATCGGCAATGGTTGTTTCATCAGGGTTCAAACCAATTTTAGAATCAGGAAATAATGCGCCGTGAATTCCTAAACGGTTAGAATAACAACCCGTGAGTAATGAAGTACGGGATGCTGAACACACTGCCTGCGAAACATAAAAATCTGTAAATATTAATCCGTTTGCTGCAAGCCATTGAAAATTGGGTGTGTAAGATATTTCTCTGTTATAAGGACTAATATCACCATAGCCCATATCATCAATATAAATAATGATGATGTTAGGTAAACGATTATTCTTTTGTCCTTTTACAGTACAACTTAATAATGCTAAAACAAAAAAATAAAAAAATCGTTTCATAAATATCAGGATGAGTTTATGAAAAACCTTTAACTCAATGTTGCACCCAGGCTTTGAAGATCGGAATAAAAATCAGGATAAGATTTATTTACTGCCTGTGCTTCTTCAATCACCATTTCACTATTTGCTTTCAAACCCGCCACTGCACAAGCCATTGCAATACGATGGTCGTGATGAGAATGAACGTCTGCACCTTTTACGATTCCATTACCCTGTATCAGCATTTCATCTCTCTCTAATTTGATCAATACTCCCATCTTATCAAACTCATCCCGGAGTGTCACTGCACGGTTACTTTCTTTATGCAGCAATCTGCTCACTCCTTTGATTGTTGTTCTTCCATTACAATATGCTGCCAAAGCTACCATTGGCGGAAAAAGATCAGGGCAATCTGTGGCATCAAATACAAATCCCTTTAACCCACCTGGTTTAATTTTAATTCCTTTAGCCTCAATTGTAATTGCAGCCCTGGCCTTTATCAAAGCATCGACAATTGCTTTGTCTGCCTGTGTTGAATTCATATCCAATCCTCTTACTCTTATTGGGCCGGCGATGGCTCCGGCAACAAGAAGAAATGCGCCCCCGCTCCAGTCGCCCTCAACTGTGTAGTCGTGAGTCATGAGTTCTGAGTTCTGAGTCCCTTTACTATGAAAGATAAACTCTTCATAGTTTTTATTTTCCGGTACTCTCATGCCAAATTTCTTCATTACATCTAATGTCAAATCAATGTATGGTTTGCTTTTAAGATTCCGAACCTTTATTGAAACCACTGAACTATCGGAGTCTGACTCACCCTCTCCTTTGGAGAGGGAGTTGGAGGGTGAGGTAGAAAAGGCCATAATTAATCCGGTAAGAAATTGTGAACTGAGTGAACCATCCACTTCAATATTCCTTGGTTGTAATGGTCCCTGAATTGTCATTGGCAGTTTACCACTATTACTTTTTATTTTAACACCAAGCTGAGGAAGTATTTCATCAAAAAAATCCATGGGTCTTGTTGCCAGGCTACCCGAACCATTAATTAAAATTTCTTTATCACTCAGTGCAGCGATTAATGTAAACATTCTTATACTCAATCCAGATTCACCACAATCAATAGTGAGTGGTGTCCCGATAGTTATCGGGAGCTGATTGATAACCGGGAATGAAGAATTATTAATTATTAATTGTTCATTATTAATTACAGCAGAAGCACCTAATGCTTTTACAATCCCCATCGCCGCTTTATCATCATTGCTATGTCCGGGATTATGAATAATGCTTGTTCCTTTTGATAACAACGCTGCCGCACAGGCTCTTTGCATCGAACTTTTGGAAGCCGGCGCCTGGATGATTCCTTTCAATTGAGATGGTTGTATTGTTACAATCACACTTATAATTCTTGAATTATATTTTCTAAATCCTTTAATAAAATTGATTTCACTACTCCCTTTCCGATTTTTTCAAGCAAAACATAATTGATTTCTTTCTTTTCTCTTTTCTTATCCATCATCAGCACCTTAAAAACTTTTTTATTATTAAATTCTGCAAATGTTGGCAGGTTATATTTAGATAAAAGATTTGCTACTCTTTCCGGTTCTTTAAATCCGGTTATTTTTTTAGAAATCACAGAAGCATAAGTCATTCCAATTGCTACTGCCTGCCCATGACTTAATTCATATTGATTTTCTAAAGCATGACCAAGTGTGTGACCGAAATTCAGTAATCTTCTTTCCCCTTTTTCAAATTCATCCTGTTGCACAACCCTGGTTTTAATAAATACATTGCGCTGCACCAAATCACAAATAAGTTTTTTCCCAGACTGGTATTTTTTAAATGAATTTGTTTCCAGTTCCCTGAACATGGCTGCATCTTTTATGCAGGCATGTTTAATGATTTCTGCAAAACCATTTTCCCATTCGCTTTGCGGCAGTGTATTCAGGAAAACCATATCGTGCAGGATAAATTTTGGCTGACGGATAATGCCAACCATATTTTTATATACGCCTACATCAATACCGTTCTTGCCACCGATAGAAGCGTCCACCATAGCAAGCAAGCTAGTAGGGATAAATCCGAATGGAATACCACGCATATAAACTGAAGCTGCATAACCCGTAATATCTGTAATAACCCCGCCGCCTACACCAACTAAAGTTGTTTTGCGGTCGGCTTCCATTTTTATCAATTGCTCTACGATAGTATCTACTGTTAATTGTACTTTATACTCCTCGCCGGGCTTTAATACAATACAATTCCAGTTTTTAAATCTTTTAGTGTGAGCATTAAAAATATTTTCATCAGTAATGATGATGGAGCTTTTTTGATCTGCTATCTTTTTTAAATGAGAAATACCACCGGCCAGGTAGTAATCAACTGATGAATTGGAAAATTTATAAGTTAGTTTTTTCATTACAATTTGTTTCGAGAAAAACTGTATCCGAATGAACCTTTATTGACTGCCCGGATATAAAAATAAAAATCAAATCATAGTTGTATTGAAATTGGTTTGTAGCCAAAAAAGAATCCATGTCTTGCCGTGAATCAAAAGCGCCAAATCCAATATCATTCAAACAATCTACATCTTGAATATTTAATAAATTGTCTTTCTCTCTAATCTTTAAAAAACTTACACCTCGAAATGTAAAAATTAAATTATTAATAACTTCATTGGCGGCCCATTCTTCCAAAGATTTCACGAATGTTAATTGAAACTCTTTATTGGGGGCATTGTAATTAAACCCAGTAAAATTGAAGTTACTATGCAAATCAAAATAAAGACTATCTTTTTCCACACTTATATAATCGTCTCCAATTTTAAAATTTAATAACTCCATATTCTTTTATTAAGCTGAATAGAATTACCAATTGTACAAGAGTGCGACGCAACGAAGTTCAATCAGGGAACTAAAGCTGGTAACACAATAACCCACCCCAATTTCCTACAGCACTTAGTCCATTCAATGCGCCCCTCCGGGGAGGGGATGAACTTCATTTAGCATTCACGACTCATGACTCACCACTCACGAATTCATAATCTTATTCTGATGGTTGATACTCTCCATGTGCACCGCATCAAAATACTTAGTTACAAATTCTTTGCTTAGTCCCAGTTTGTCGCCTTTGGCAAATGCTCTTTCTAATATCTGGTTCCAGCGGCTGGTTTGTAAAATGGTAACGTTATTGTTCTTTTTGTATTCACCAATTTTATCAGCAAT
>JANOJO010000529.1:0-1739 GCA_031418795.1 Bacteroidota bacterium
CAACAGAGATTAGCAAGTGTGCTTTTATATACTCAAAAATCTTTTTGTTATTTTCAGTTGTAAGCTTGTCATTAGTAAGATCAATCCTTGATTTATTGTTTTTGCTCAGGATGTCCTCAAAATTATCCCAAAAAGTTTTGCAGGTTATTTCCAGGACTTTTTCAGTTGCATTATGTTCTATTTCTACTGTAGCAATATGAATCGGATGGAGTATCGGTTCAGGAATAATATTCCTCGAATTACCATTTATAAATATTAACACTGAAAACAGGGGTGTAAAACACCATTTATTGAGTTCTTTTACCATTAAGCAAATTATTTTTTCCTGTGACAAAAGTCTGGTTTATTTTGATGCCCGGTTACGATTTGATGTTAAATTTCCAGATTAAGTTGCAGCCGGTTTATTATTCAATATGAGTGACTTTACGTTTTATTTTAAAATTGGCTGGCAGCATATCATTAGTAAAGATGCGCTGGATCATCAGCTCTTTATTTTAGCGCTGGGTGCCATTTACCTGATTAAAGATTGGAAACAGGTTCTTATTCTTGTTACTGCTTTTACTATCGGGCATTCACTTACACTGTACCTCAGTGTAAAAGAAATAGTAAGTATCAACAGCAAGTGGGTGGAGTTTTTAATACCCTGCACAATCATTATTACAGCGCTTAACAATTTGCATCAGAAAAAATTTACCCCAAAAACTATCCGTATCAATTATTTTCTTGCCTTGTTCTTTGGATTGATTCATGGACTAGGATTTGCCAATACCATTCGAATAGCATTGGCAAGTGATCAGAGCCTCGGTTGGGGGTTATTTGGTTTTAATATTGGATTGGAGGCAGGGCAAATAATCGTTGTATTGATTATACTATTGCTGTCTTATGTTATCGTAGATTTATTCAAAGCCAACCGGAGGGAATGGATGATATTCGCATCCGGTTGTGCAATTAGTATTGCAATTGTAACAGCCCTCGAAAGATGGCCTTTTTAGTATATAAACATTTTTATTAACCAAACTTTGAAACAAAAAATGAAACGTGTTATTTTATTTGCAGCTCTTTGTATGGCAGTTGGCAATATTGCATTTTCCCAAAACATACAGAATAATGCAGTCAGCAACCATGCAAACAAATTTGAGCAGTTAGGCTCTATTCTACCAACACCAAATGAACAAAGGGCAGCCAGCGGGGCCCCCGGTACAAAGTACTGGCAGATGCGAGCCGATTATGATATTAAATGTGAGCTTGATGAAATCAATAACAAATTGATTGGATCAGAAACCATCACTTATTTTAATAACAGTCCGGATGTACTTAGTTATTTATGGCTGCAGCTGGATGAAAACCAGCATAGCACTAAAAATAATGCAGATTATCAAAGCAGTAACCCCATGGGTCAGCAATCAACTGATAAAGCACTTGACCGGGCCATTGAAAAAAGATCAGATAATGGTTATGGTTTTAATATCACCAAACTGACAGATGTAACAGGCAAAGCATTAAAGTACACCATTAACAAAACAATGATGAAAGTTGATTTGGCGGTTCCCTTGAAACCCGGCCAGAAATTTTCATTTAATCTCGACTGGAATTATAAACTCGCCAACCGTAGTGATTTTCTCCGTTTTGGTGGAGCAAGAGGCGGTTATGAAAATTTTCCGGAAGACAAAAATAATAACTATACCATGACACAGTGGTATCCGCGTATGTGTAAATATGGCGATGAAGTGGGTTGGCAA
>JANOJO010000530.1:0-1626 GCA_031418795.1 Bacteroidota bacterium
CAGATCGGTTATAAAAAAGGGGCCGGTTATGCTTATTACAGCATGGGCGTAAGTAAAGTTTGGAATAGAGATTTTCTGGTGGCTATGGAACATACTAAAAAGGGGTTAAAAATCGGAGAAGAAACAGGTGATAAGAAACTCATTGCTTCATCATACGTCAACATCGGTGTTGTTTATATGGAACAATACAATTTCCCCGAAGCATTAAAGAATTTTCAGATTGCACTAAAAAAAGCTGAAGAAATCAGGGCTAAACAGATCATGGCCTGGGTTTATGTCAATACCGGGGGAATTTATGAAGCATTAGAAAATTATACAGAAGCGTTGAAGAATAATTTCACTGCTTTAAAAATAAACGAGGAAATAGGAGATAAAAGTGGTATTGCAGCAAATTACAGCACAATAGGCTTCTACTATACTTACCTGGGAAAGTATTCCGAAGCATTAAAATACCAATTTATTTCTTTAAAAAAAAGTGAAGAAATTAAGGATAGTTCTGGAATTGCTTTAAGTTACTACTCCATAGGATATACTTATCACCAACAAGGCAGCTATCCCCAAGCATTGAAATATTATTTCCTTTATTTAAAAATGTATAAAGCATTTGGTAATAGATATACCATTGGGTTTACCTACGGTTTTATAGGGCAAATATATACCAAACAAAAAAAGTACAATGAAGCTTCTCAGTATCTTAAAAAAAGTATAAAAATCTCAAAGGAATCTGACGAAATATATTTATTGAAAGTAGCCTACCAGTCTTTGGCAGAATTGGATAGTGCCCGGGCTGCCTCACCAATAAATTCGTTTCAAAAAAGGGGAGAATATGCAATTAAAGCGCTTGAGTATTATAAACTTTTCATCATAAACAGGGATAGTTTAAAAATAAAAGTGAATGCCCAAAAAATATTACAACTCGAAATGCAGTATGCTTTCGATAAAAAAGAAGCAGCAACAAGGGCCGAGCAGCTTACAAAGAATATTTTAACAATTGCTGAAGTAAAGCGACATAAGATGATCCGTAATTTCTCTTTTGCGGGTATTGCAGCCATATTGCTTTTAAGCGGTTATGGCTTTCAGCGTTACCGCAGCCGCAAAAAAAAGGAAAGCCAACAGGCTTTATTAAGTGAAAGGCTTCGAATCAGCAGCGAACTGCATGATGAAGTGGGCGCCACTCTCAGTGGCATAGCCATGTACAGCCATCTTACTAAAGAGCAACTGAAAAAGGGGCAAACAAATGAGATCGAAAAATCACTGAATATAATGCAGCAATCATCAACACAAATGGTTGACAAGTTGAGTGATATTGTCTGGCTGATAAACCCGGAACAGGATTCACTACAGAAGCTGGTAACAAGGCTTGAAGAATATGCTACCGATATGGCGGGTATCAAGAATATACAGGTTAAGATCAGTGTACCCGATAAAATTGCAGAGATCAATTTACCCGTTGAGAGCCGACGTAACATTTACCTGTTTTGTAAGGAAGCTATTAACAATGCTGTTAAGTACAGCAATGCAACACATCTTGAACTAACTGTAAAAGAAATACATGGTAAACTTGAATTTTCAGTAAGTGATAATGGAAAAGGGTTTGATGCCGTAATGGTAAGGCGGGGCAATGGC
>JANOJO010000531.1:0-1706 GCA_031418795.1 Bacteroidota bacterium
GGCAAACCGCATTGCACAGAACCTGTGCATTGAATATGCCCGTAAAAACAAACTGGGAGTAATATTAAATACTGCTGAAGACGAAGCGGTTAATTTTACTGTACCTGTTGCATTACCAAATAATAGTTATCACGAAAGCCATAGTAAAATCAAGAGCATGATTGATATGCTGCCCGATAATCAAAGAGAAGTAATGGTATTGAATCATTATGGAGGATTAAGTTTCAAAGAAATTGCAGAAGTTATGAAATGCAGTGTAAATAATGCTTTAGACAGTATGAAGTTTGGGCTAAACAACCTGTGTAAACTAATGACAGAAAAAGAAATTGTTTTAAATTAAAGATAAGAGGCTGTAATAAATAGAAATATATCTACACTTATTATCATACGATAACTACAAAACACCAATATGTTTTTTATGATATTTGTGTATCCAAATTATCCAAACCTAAAAACCTTAAAATGAAAAACCTGGTTACCCTAACTGATGAGCAGTTAATTCAATTGTTTATTGATGGCGAATCTCATGCCATGGAAATACTTGTAAACCGGCACAAAGACCGCATATTTACATCCATTTATTTATTGGTGAAAGATAAATACCTGGCCGAAGATATTTTTCAGGACCTGTTTATAAAAATTATAGAAACCCTCAGAGCCGGTAAATACAAAGAAGAAAACAAGTTTGCACAATGGGCAATGCGTATTGCTCACAATCTATGTGTTGATCATTTCAGAAAAGTAAAAAGTAAACCGGTTATCAGAACCAGCGAAGGTGCTGATATTTTTGATGTGTTGAATTTTGCAGAGCCGGGTGCCGAAGATAAAATAATGAAAATGCAGAGCAGCGACAGAATTATGAAACTGGTTTGTAAACTTCCCGAAGATCAGCGTGAAATAATTATTCTACGTCATTTTGCAGATCTGAAATTCAGGGAAATTTCAAAAATTCTGGATTGTAGTGTAAATACTGCTTTAGGACGTATGCGTTATGCTTTATTAAATCTTCGTAAACTGATTGAGGAAAAACAAATTGCTTTATAAATTATTATGCTTACCGCTTACTGCCTGGCAAACCCCTAAAAATGAAAAGCCTTCCTTATGGAGGGCTTTCATTTTTTAATTCAACTCAATGAAAAGTAATGTATAGCTTTTAAATTTAAAACATAATGAGTATATTTAATATCATTAAATCATACCATCATGCCTTTTTTCGATTTTCACTGCCATCCAGGTTTAAAGCCACAGTTTTCAGATCCTGCCACAAAAGTTACCCCCTGGGAATATATTGATGCCAAACTTTCAATATCCCGTGATTTTAAAATAAGGATCAATAAACTATTTAATGAGGTACTGAATTCGCAATCAAACCTAACGCAGTTAATTGAGGCCGATGTAAAATTGATTGGATTAATACTGCATGCACCTGAACAAAGGATCGGACAGGTACTTGGAGAAAAAGGTTTTGTAAATAAAGGGAAAATAAACCTTATTAACAGCAAGCAATTAGCCTACCTCGCTACCGGGGTGCATAGTTATGAATTAATAACTGAAGAACTGAATTGGCTGGAAACTGCAACTCCACTGTCGCCCGGTAAAAAATTAAAAGTATTAAACAAAGCATCGGATTTTGATGAAACAGAAACAGGAACTGTGTTTGGGGCTATTATCGTAGAGGGGCTTCATTGTTTTTTTGATAATCCAAA
>JANOJO010000532.1:0-7453 GCA_031418795.1 Bacteroidota bacterium
GTACATTTCACCCAACCATGTTTATAAAAAAAGAAATGTTTGAAAAGCATGGGCATTTCGATACATCACTTAAGATAGCCATGGATTACGATTTTCTTATTCGGATAAAAAGTGAAAAATTTGAGTTTATAAATTATCCGCTTGTTTCATTTGACCCCGGCGGTGTAAGTAATTCAAATTACCTGGAATCGCTAAAGGAGACAAAAAAATGCTATGAGAAATATTTTGGAAAAAGCATTAAGTTCTGGATATGGCAGCTTCGTTTAAAGTTTTTATACTATTTATTAAATACGCCTGCCGGTATTTTTTTATACCGTTTAAAAAAGAACCTGAAACTGGAAAATATATAAATCAGAATATTTAACTATGAGCTTTCTCACTTTTTCAAGATTGATTGCAATTGAGGTATTAAAAGGAAATATCAAATCCGTTTCATATTATAAATATTATTCCAGGTGGAAAAGATCAATCTCGCCTGGTCATAATTCCCTTATTGATGAACTGCCATGGATAACATTTAAGGCGCTTGATTTTATTAAAAAAAATATTCCGCATGGTGCAAAAGTATTTGAATATGGCGGAGGTGGTTCTACATTATTTTTTTTAAACAATGCCAGTGAAGTGGTAACAGCAGAACATGATGCAAAATGGGTTGGCAAACTTGAAAATATTATTAAAAGTAAAAATATCCGGGGATGGACTGGTAATTTAATTATGCCTGAAACAGTCACGAACAACTCATTGCCTGATATTTCAAATCCAAAAGATTATTATTCAAGTGATGAAAATTTCCGAACAAGCACTTTCAAAGAATATACATCCTTTATTGAAAAGTATCCGGATAATTATTTTGACATCGTACTAATTGATGGAAGAGCAAGACCCTCTTGTATGGTTCATTCATTTAAGAAAATAAAAAAAGGAGGCTTTTTAATTTTAGACAACAGTGAACGTGTTCACTATTTAAAAAATGAGATAATTTTAAAAGAATTAAAAAATTACTTCAGCATTCGTATTAATGAATACTCTGTGATACCCTATATATCAGAATTTACACAAACAACTATTTGGGAGAAAATAAAATAACTTTATCTGAATTTTGAATATTCAATTAAAATAACAACCCGGTTTTACTATCCTTAATTAGTTTACTCATGTCAGTTTTTAATAATTTAAAAAGGAAATTAACTCATTTAAAAAACTTTGATAAACTTCAAATAAGTTATTCACAGGAAGGTGAAGACATATTAATTGACAGAGTTCTGCATCACAAGAAAAATGGTTTTTATATTGATGTTGGAGCTTATCATCCTGTAAAGCTTTCGAATACATACAGATTTTACCTGCGAGGATGGAAAGGTATTAATATAGATGCGATGCCTGGCTCTATGAAGATTTTTAACAAAATAAGAACCCGGGATATAAATCTTGAAGTGCCAATTTCCGATGTATCGGAGAATATTCCTTATTATATTTTTAATGAACCGGCATTAAACACTTTATCAGAGTCAGAAGCAAAGAAGAAAGATGGTTTGTCAGGATATAAATTATTGAAAGTGGAAAATCTTACTACGCAGCGTTTAGAAGAGGTATTAAAAATAAATATGCCCCTGAATACTGAAGTTGATTTTTTAAGTATAGATGCAGAAGGATTTGATCTGAAAGTGCTTCAATCTAACGACTGGAATAAAATAAGACCCACTCTTGTTTTAACAGAAAACCTGTCCTCACATAATAGTATTGAAGCAGCTTTAAATAGCGGGACAACACGATTTATGTCATCCGTCAATTACAAACTATTTGCTAAAACATTGAATACAATTTTTTTTACAGACAATAATAAAGTTATCCTATAGTGTCAACATTGGCTCCCATTGTACTTTTTGTTTATAACAGGCCGCACTCAACAAGGCAAACATTGGTGGCGCTTGCCGCAAATGAACTGGCTGATGAATCGGAACTGTTTATTTATGCTGACGGGGAAAAAGAAAATGCGGCAATTGAAGTACGAAATAGAATAAAAGAAGTTCGGGAAATAATTCATGAAAAGCAATGGTGTAAAAAAGTAACGATTATTGAAGCTGATAAAAACAAAGGCCTTGCAGCATCAATCATTTCTGGTGTTACAGAAATTGTAAACAAATATGGTTCGATAATCGTTTTGGAGGATGACCTGGTATCATCACCCTATTTTTTAAAATACATGAATGAATCCCTGAATAAATATGCTCAATGCGAAGATGTGATCAGTGTTCATGGATATTGTGTTCCTGTAAATTTTAAAAAATCTGCCACCTTTTTTTTAAAAGGCGCTGATTGCTGGGGATGGGCTACATGGAAACGGGGATGGGATTTGATGAATTTTGATGGTGAAGCATTAAGAAAAATAATTCTTATGTCAGGTAAAAAATATGAATTTGATTTCCGGGGAACATATCCTTATTTTGAAATGCTGGAAAAAAGTATTAAAAATGAATTGGATTCCTGGGCTATTAACTGGTATGCGACTGCATTTGTAAACAATAAACTAACATTATACCCTTCACAATCGTTAATTAAAAATATTGGCACTGATGATAATGCTACGCATAAACAAGACAACTATTTTATGAATGTGGATTTAAATCCAGAACCTGTAACGCTTGTTGATATTCCAATTTTTGAATCATCAGAAGCAAGAAAATTAATTAGCAAATACTTTTTCAGACATTCAGGACTCAGGAGAAGATTAAAAAAAATATTTCATATAGGCTATTAAAATTGAATTTTATAAAGACCATAAAATACCGGATAAAAAAGCTGCTTCATAAAGACTATGGATGGGTTGGAAATTATAAAACATGGAAAGAGGCAGAAATTAATTGCGGTGGTTATAATGCAGCAGCTATTCTTGAAAAAGTGAAAGAGGCAACTTTAAAAGTGAAAAACGGAGAAGCAGTTTACGAAAGAGATTCAGTACTCTTTGATGAAATACAATATTCATATCCTCTTTTACATGCGCTGCAATCTTTTTCTGAAGAAAGTAATCATTCATTAAGTGTAATTGATTTTGGAGGTTCGCTTGGCAGCAGTTATTTTCAAAACAAAATATTATTCATTGATCTGATAGAATTGAAATGGAGTGTGGTGGAACAACCCAATTTTGTGGACGCAGGCAACCAGTTAATTGCCGGCAACCATTTATCTTTTTTTCATACAATTGAAGATGCGGAACAAAAAAGAGGGCACCATAATATTTTATTGTTATCCTGTGTGCTACCCTATCTTGAAAATCCGTACCAATTTCTGGACCATGTACAATCATTCCATTTCAAATACATTATTATTGATAACACATATTTCAATAACAAAGAAGAAGACAGGTTAACAATTCAAAAAGTGCATCCCGGAATTTATACTGCCACTTATCCTGCCTGGTTTTTAAATTATCAACAGGTCATCTCAATACTCAGCAGGAATTATTCAGTAGTTCAGGAATATACCAATGAATCCTCCCTCTATTTAGATAATAAAAAAATACATTACAGAGGTGTAATTTTAAAAACCAAAGCTGATCTGTAATGAAAATAATTAAAAGGATATTAAATTCAGAGTTGTTTATTAACAAACCTCCGGTATTAATTGATATAGGAGCTTCCGGAGAGATAAACCCCAAGTGGAAAAAAATTGCCCGTTATTCAATTTGTATTGCTTTTGATGCTGATGACAGGGAGCTTGACATATCAGAAAATAAAACTGGCAAGTATAAAAAATTACTTACCATTAATCGTGTTGTCAGTATTGACAATAAAGAAACAACTAATTTCTATCTTACTTCATCCCCTTTTTGCTCAAGCACATTAAAACCAAATAAAGAAAAATTAAAACCCTGGTTATTCAGCGATCTCTTTGAAATTGAAAAAACTGTTTCGCTACCCGCCATATCAATTCAGGATTCATTAAATCAAATTGGTGTTGATTATATAGATTGGTTCAAAGCGGATACACAGGGAACAGACTTACGCATATTCAGTAATTTGCCGGCAACTATAAAAAATAATTTATTAGCAGCAGAATTTGAGCCTGGGATTATTGATGCTTATGAAGGCGAGGATAAATTACATTCTGTATTGGGTACGATGGATAAATTTGATTTTTGGCTTTCTTCAATGAACATAAAAGGAACACAACGGTATAATGATTCCAGTAAGTTATTTACGAAGTTTACAACGAAAAGAATTATTAAAAATTCACCTTGCTGGGCAGAAGTTACTTATCTGCATACAGACAATCTGGAAGATAAAAGACAACTACTGATGCTTTTTATTTTTGCTGTTCTTGAAAGACAATATGGATTTGCTATTGAAGTTGCAGAAAAAGGGTTACGAATTTTTAATGAGCAAATTTTTGAAGACTGTAAAAAATCAGTAATAAGCCAGCTAAAAAAAGAAAGATTAAAAATTCCCCTGGTGATTTTTAAAAAACAATTGAATAAAATTCTATCTAAAATAAATGATTAATTTTTGTACGCTTTTTAATTCGAATTATTTAAGCAGGGGATTAGCCTTAGTTGAATCACTGTGTAAAACCTGCCCGGAATTCCATCTGTATGCTTTTGCTTTTGACGATGAATGTTACCAGTTTTTAAAAAAACAAAATCATCCTTCAATCACCGTTATATCTTTAAAAGAATTTGAGGATGCTGACTTATTAAATATAAAACCATCCCGCACAGCAGTGGAATATTACTGGACATGCACTCCTTCCATTATCTTGTATTGTATTACTACTTACAATTTACCTGCATGCACTTACATTGATGCTGATATGATTTTTTACAGCGACCCTTCCGTGCTGATTAATGAAATGGGAAATAATTCTGTCCTTATTTCTGAACACAGATATACAAAACTCTATGACCAATCTGAGAAGAGTGGTATTTATTGTGTTCAATTTATGTGTTTTAAAAATACAGATGATGGCATGAATGTTTTACACTGGTGGAAAAATGCCTGCCTTGACTGGTGTCATGCTTACGTTGAAAAAGGAAAATTTGGCGATCAGAAATATCTTGATGACTGGCCGGTAAGATTTAAAGGAGTTCATGTATTACAACATGAAGGTGGCGGCATAGCTCCCTGGAATATGCAGCAGTATCAATTTATGCAAGAGAACAGCATCAACTGGGTAATCAATAAAAAAACAAAGTTGAAATTCCCTTTGGTTTTTATTCACTTTCATGGATTGAATTTTTATCACAATAATAAAGTTGCTTTTTGTCCGCCACTTTATGAACTGTCTGAAGAAGTAAAAAAAACATACTTTATTCCTTACGCCCAATCCTTAAAAGTTATTGCACAATCGCTGCCTGGTATTTCTTTTGACCCAAATGGAGCAAAAGACAAAGCCCCTTCGTCATTAAAACTAATCTTAAAATATTATAAAAATTTTTTACAATACCTGCCAAACGATTTATCTGCTGCTGTCAGGTTAAAAAATTTTAACTTTAAAAAACATTTACACCTTTTTAAATTATAAAGCCCTGCATAAATAATATACAATGGCAACTCTTTTGGATCTTAAAACATATACTGACAGCAGAGGTAATTTAACTGTAATAGAAAAAGTAATTCCTTTTGACATCAAACGCATTTTTTATATATATGGTGTTGATAGTTCAATCCGGGGCGGGCACAGGCATCACACAACAATACAAGCCGCTATTTGCATCAAAGGTTCCTGTACTATTTATAATCATGATGGTGAACATGAAAATGATTTCATATTAAACAGCCCGGGCAAATGCCTGATATTGCAACCACAGGACTGGCACAAGATGTATAACTTTACGGCAGATGCTATTTTAATGATCCTGGCATCGGAATATTTCGACGCAAACGATTATATTTATCCCGCTTACTCAATATGATAGAATACGAAAACCTCCATAAATCAAACCGGCCTTTTTTTGAAGAATATGAAAAAGAATTCCGCGATGTATCAAACAGTGGCTGGTATATTTTAGGTGGAAAAGTAAAAACATTTGAAAAAGAATTTGCAGATTACTGCAGTACCCAATTTTGTTGCGGAGTTGCAAACGGACTTGATGCAATGATTCTGGCACTAAAATCTTTTGATTTTAATAAAGGAGATGAAGTTATTGTTCCCTCAAATACTTATATAGCTACCATACTCGCTGTATTGCATGCCGGTCTGACACCTGTTCTGGTAGAACCAGATATAAGAACCTATAATATAAACCCGGAACTGATTGAAGAAAAAATAACTGACAAAACTAAAGCCATTCTTGTTGTTCATTTATACGGCAAGCTTTGTAATATGGAAGCTATCATGCTAATAGCTAAAAAGCATCAATTAAAAATTGTAGAAGATTGTGCACAGGCACACGGGGCAAGATTTAAAAATCAGAAAGCAGGAAACTTTGGTGATATGGGTGCATTTAGTTTTTATCCAACAAAAAATTTAGGTGCACTGGGAGATGCCGGGGCAATAACATGTAATAACGAAACCTCCTTTTCGAAAGTGAAAACAATGCGCAATTACGGTTCTTCTGTAAGATATTATAACGAAGTAATGGGTTATAATTCCAGGCTGGATGAATTACAAGCAGCTTTTTTATCAGTCAAACTAAAAAAGCTGGATAAGATTAATGAACACAAAAGAAAATTAGCTTCTCTTTATTTTGATGGCCTGAATAATAATTTCATTAAACCACATTGCGATGAAAATTATTTTGATGTATTTCACATTTTCAATATCAGGCATGAAAAAAGAGATGCATTAAAAGAATATTTATTAGTAAATAATATTAAGACGGATATTCATTATCCTGTGGCGCCCAATAAACAAAAGGCGATGATCGGTATCCTGGATAAAACTCATACTCCTGTTGCGGAAGAAATTCATCAAACAACTTTAAGTCTGCCTGTTTCATATTATCATACTGTAAACGATATTTATCAGGTAATAGAAGTAATGAATAAATTCTGACAGCATGGGGTCTATCCGTAAACAAAGCATCACATCTTCCTTACTTATTTATATAGGATTTATTTTCGGCGCCATTAATACTTATCTCTTTGCCAAAGAAGGTTACTTTACTCCGGAAGAATATGGATTAACCCAGACTTTTATTGCAATCAATATTGTGTTTTTTTCTTTTGCAAATCTTGGAGCCACCCCAATCATCAGCCGTTTTTTTCCTTTCTATCACGATGAACTGGATGACAAGAAAAATGATTTATTAACCATTGCATTAATCCTTTCACTTACAGGATTCCTGTTTGTATGTATTGGCTCTGTATTGTTTGAACCTGTCGTTGTAAGAAAATTTTCTGCCAAATCAGCAATACTGGTACACTACTACTACTGGATACTTCCGTTTACTTTATTCTTTACCGTGTTTATGATTCTGGAAGCACACAGCACGATGAATAAAAAAAGTGTGTTCCCT
>JANOJO010000533.1:0-4078 GCA_031418795.1 Bacteroidota bacterium
TTCATGAAAAGGAAAAAAGGGTACTTGATTTTGCCCCACAATCAGGGGAAATGTGGCAGATGCCTTTTGAAAACTATACTGGTGAATTGGTTTATATAAAAGAAGGCACAGCCATAAATATCGGGCAGGATGAAGCCGATAGCAATCGGTTGGAAATCCGTTTTACACCCGGGCACTCACCCGGCAGTGTTTGTTTTTATCATGAGGCCGGGGGATTTGTAATTGGTGGCGATGTGCTTTTTAATGGCAGCATCGGCAGAACGGATTTACCCGGTGGCGATTTTAAAACTTTAATCAACAGTATTCAAACGCAACTTTTCACTTTGCCGGATGATACTAAAGTGTATTCGGGGCATGGGCCGGTAACAACAATTAAAAATGAAAAATTGAACAACCCATTTGTAAAAATCAATTAGCGGAGTGGTGTCTCCCTCTCCATAAATGGAGAGGGTTGAGGTGAGGCGGGGTTTGAGAAAATGAATAATCCGTTTGTGAAGTTGTATTGAGTTGCTTTTTGTACCTTAAAGCAACGAACAACAAAAGCAGCATGAAATATTTTGTATTCCTGTTTTTGGCCTTTTATTTTTTCAGCCCGGCATTAGCCCAGGCAGATAATAACAATTTGTTAGAGGGTAAAAAATTATTCTTCAAAAATATCATTGATTCACTTCCGGCTTTCCTGCAATCAGGCAAGGCCGTACTTACTAACAGCGAATGCCTTTTATCCGAGCATAAACTTATATCTGTATTTCATCCTTATGGCAGATTTCCACAGGAGGCATTAAAAATAGCAGGACTTCGAAAGAACGAGTATGCCGAGATGTATGCGGTTTTGGATATTGGCCATATTTTTTACGATAAACAGGATTACAAAAATGCCGCCCTTTGGATGCAAAAAGCATTGGGTCTTGCAACGAGAAATAATTTTCAGTATGATGAATTGCATGCGTGCAGGGTATCCTTGAACAATATCTTTTTTCATGAAGGAGATTATGTAAGGGCAATGAGTATATCCACCGATGGACTAACAAAAGCTGAGAAAATAAACGATGTGGAGAGAATGGCACATTATAATAACGTGCTGGGATATATCATGATGAAGCAGGAAAATTTTGAGTTGGCAAACAACTATTTTTCTACCCATCTCAAGTTGTCAAAGCAAATAAAGAATAAGGAAGAAGAAGCAAAAGCATTACTGAATCTTGCCGATCTTTCTCTTTCCGAGAAGAAAATGGATGAAGCAATACCTTTTATCAAGGACGCCTTGCACATTTATCAAACTGATATGCCTGCGTATAAGGCAAAACAAGCGTATGCAATTAATAAGCTTGCAGAAACTTACCGGTTAAAGCAAAACAATAAAGATGCTTTGCGATTTGCACTACAAGCAATTGAACTGGTAAAAAATGAAGGTGGACATAATCGGTATGATATCGCAGCGTATTATATCAATGCAGCGTATGGATATAACCAGGCCAGCCGGCCAGACTCGGCATTATATTATTCAAGGTCAGGATTGGCAATCGTACAGGAAATAAAACATAGGGAACTGATGCGTGATGCTTTTGAACAACTATCACTTTCATTTGCTATGCAAAAGAAGTTTGACAGCGCTTTTGCTTATCAGCAACTTTTCAGCTTATTAAAGGACAGCATAGTAAATGAAAACAGTCAGAAAGAAATCTTACAGCGTGAAGCCAACCTGCAGATTGAAAGGCAAAAAAGAATACAGGAAGCAGCATTATCACGCCAGAAACTAGTACGAAATATTATTATCGGTATAGCTTTATTAGCTATAACCATATTGATCTTGCTGTACAATCGGCGCCGTATAAAACAAAAAATACTTTATCAGCAGGAATTGAATAAGCAGCAGAATGAGCAAATTAATGCCGTAATTGCTGCACAGGATAAGGAGCGGAAAAGGATAGCAGAAGACTTGCATGATTCATTGGGTTCCATTCTTTCGGCCGCTAAACTGAAATTATCTGTAATTGCTGAAACAGCATCCGGGAACTATACAAATGAGAATAACGCTTTTGGGGATACATTGAATTTAATTGATGAAGCGGTAAATGAAATGAGAAATATTTCTCATAACCTGCTTCCGGCATCATTGATAAGGGTTGGGCTTTTCGCAGGATTGAAGAACCTGTTTGACAATATTTCTTCATCTTCCGGGCTGCAGATCAATTTTAGTGTCCATGGATTCAAGGAACGTATTGATGAAACGATCGAAGTAAGCATATACAGGATTATTCTTGAAGCAATTAATAATGTGGTAAAACATGCAAAGGCAAGCAATGCAACTGTACAGTTGATGCAGTTTGAAAATTATATCAATATAATGGTGGAAGATGACGGAGTTGGATTTGATAAAAAAGCAATAGAAAACAAACAGGGTATTGGTTTGAATAGTATTCATTCAAGAGTGGATCATATAAAAGGCAATATTGATATTGATACTAAGCCGATGTCGGGAACTGTAATAAATATTGATATTCCTTACAAGGCACTTTCCTGAACTACCGGGTTTTTGGTATTCTTTTTATTTTTAAATCAGGCTATTTTTGGTAGTGTTATGGTAAATAATAAAATCAGCATATTGATTGTAGATGACCATCGGATAGTATTGGATGGCCTGGTATCTTTGCTCAGGGCTGAAAAATTATTTGATATAAAAACTGCCCCGAATGGCGAAGAGGCACTTAAACTTATAAACGGAAACGAATTTGATATTTACCTTTTTGATATTGGTATGCCGGTAATGAATGGGATTGAGTTAAGCAAAGCTCTTTTGAAAAAAAATCCAGCGAGTAAAATTATTATTCTCACAACACATAATGACAAAGAGATAATTGCTGAAATGCTTCATATCGGCGTATCAGGATATGTTGTTAAAAATTGTACAAGACAGGAATTGCTCTCCGCTATCAATAAAGTAAGGGATGGAAGATCCTTTTTCAGCGATGACGTGCATGAAGCCCTTCGTCACCATTTCACTGAAATAAAATCAAATAGTTCAAAAGAAGAAGAATTTGTAATAACTAAAAGAGAAAAAGAAATCGTTCAATTACTGGCAAAAGAATACACAAACGAAAAAATTGCCGCCGAACTGAACCTTAGTTACCGCACTGTTGAAACTCACCGCAAAAACATTATGCATAAAACAAACTCTCACAACCTTGCCGGCTTACTCAATTATTTTTATTCAAAGGGTCTATTGTAGATGTTTTTTCAACTACCGGGTTTTTGGTAGATAAAATGCCGGGTTCCTTGTATTGTTTAGGGCTATATTCTGTCATTAAGTTTGGGTGCAATTTCTTTTCCCGCCACTTAAACATTTTTATGAAACAGCATTTACTCAAATTAACCATAGTTTTTTCAACTATTTTATTTCAAAAATTTGTTCATGCTCAAGCCCCTGATTGGGAATGGACACAAAATCTTAATGCAAACTCGGGCTCTCAAAGCAATGTCGCAATTGATGCTTCAGGTAATGTGTACGTTGCCTGTGGGTTCAATACTGCAAATATTATAGTGGGAAGCGCCAATCTTACAAACGCTTCGGCTGGTACTGATGATATCTTAATTGTAAAATACGATGCATCAGGATCCATTGTTTGGGCGAAGAGAGCAGGCGGGAGTAATACAGACCTCCCCTTTGCAATTGCCATTGATTTGAATGGAAACATTTATATAACCGGCTATTTTAAAAGCTCGACTATAACTTTTGGCAGCACTATTTTAACAAATTCATCAACAAATAATGATTATTTCATTGTGAAATATGATGGAGCAGGCGATGTTGTGTGGGCAAAAAGGGCTGGGGGAGCAGCCCGTGAAGAAGGCCAGTCAATTACTACTGACGCCTCAGGTAATGTGTATGTGACAGGAATGTTTTTCAGTCCTGCTATTGCTTTTGGTCCAACTACTCTAAGCAACACTCTTAGTTCTGGGAGTGGCGATGCCTTTACAGTTAAATACAATGCAACAGGCAATGAGCTTTGGGCAAAAAGTTCTGGCGGAAATTTAGAAGAAGGCCCGTATGCTATTGCAGTTGATCAAAACGGAAATG
>JANOJO010000534.1:0-6335 GCA_031418795.1 Bacteroidota bacterium
CAAGGAAGATCTCGAGAGAATTATTCCTGAACATCAAATGAGTAACTGACCGGCATTTCACTATTTTTGCCGCCCCTCATTGAATTTTGTTCAGAGGTGGATGAAGGAGACTTGTCCGAGTGGTTGAAGGAGCACGCCTGGAAAGTGTGTATACGGGAAACTGTATCAAGGGTTCGAATCCCTTAGTCTCCGCACTTTATTTTATAACAAACAATTCTTTTGCATTCGCTGTTGTAATAGCAGCAATTTCTTCTTTTGAAATATTTTTTATTTCAGCCAATTTTTCCACCACATATTTCAAATAACTACTTTCATTTCTTTTACCCCTGAATGGAACCGGAGCCAGGTAAGGTGCGTCGGTTTCCAGAACAATATGTTTCATATCCACATCTTCCATTATTTTATCCAAACCGGAATTTTTAAATGTAACTACTCCTCCAATTCCAAGATAAAATCCAAGATCAATAATTTGTTTAGCCTGCTCTCCGTTGCCGGAAAAACAATGAAACACTCCTTTCAAATTTCCCTGCCCGTACGGCAGGCGGGCATTTTGATTTTTCTTTACCAGCTCAATACATTCATCTATTGAATTTCTTGAATGAATAACAATGGGCAGTTGATAATTTAAAGCCATATCTATTTGTCGTTGAAAAGCCTTGTTCTGTTCATCAACAAAAGTTTTATCCCAATAAAAATCAAGCCCAATTTCTCCAATAGCTATGAACTTTTTTTCTGTCAATTTTTCTTCAACAAAAGCCAATTCTTCTTCAAAATTTTTATTAATTGAGCAAGGATGCAGCCCCATCATGGAAAGACATTTCCCCGGAAAAGCAGCATAAGTATCCATCATTTGTGTGTAGGTTAATGTATCTATTGCAGGCATTAAAAAGAGTTTAACGCCTTCATTTTCAGCACGGGCAATCATTTCCTGCCTGTCTTCATCAAATTCTTTTAAGTAAATATGGCAATGGGTGTCAATCAGCATAATTTTGAGTTGGCTTTCAAGGACAAAGCTGCCAAAAAAAACTTAACAAACCCTTAAACGGCCTCCAATATTTAAAGTCTGAAACTCGTTATTAAACAAATCAATTAAATTCATTTTTATGAAACTGATTCTCAACCCTACCCGACTTACCAGTTTGGTACTCCTATTTTCAATTACTCTTATTATTTCCTGCGAAAAAGAATTAAGCAGCGATCCGAATGAAGAAATTGCTGCTGCACAAATTTCTTCAGAAGCTGATGCCGAATCTGAAATAGTATTTAATGAAGTTTTTGACAATGTAATGGGGGTAAACAATGATGTTGGCCTGGCAGGAGTTGGCGTATTTGGCAGAGTAGCAACCGGCGTTGCCGGAGAAACTGCCCGAGTGACTGCATGCCCCAATGTAACAGTTACCCATCCTAATTCACCAGACATATTTCCTGTAAAAATTGTGATGGACTTTGGTACAGGATGTATTGGCCGCGATGGAAGGACTCGTTCTGGAAAAATTGTTTCCGTTTATACCAATCGTTTAATTGTGCCAGGTGCAAAAGCCACTACCACCTTTGTTGAATTCAAGATTGACAGTATAAAAGTTCAGGGAACTCACATAATTACAAACCTGAATACAATTACAAGTCAAAACTTTATTCACAAATGGAAAGTAGTGGTAGAAGGCGCTAAACTTACCAAGCCAAATGGCAATTATACAGAATGGAACAGCACAAGAACCATTACCCAGATTGAAGGATCGGCTACTATTTATCTTCCACTCGATGATATCTATAAAATAGAAGGAAGTGGTAACGGTAAAGTAAAAAGAGGCGACCGCTTAGTTTTATGGAGAGCCGAAATTACAGAACCACTGATAAAGAAATTTTCCTGCCATTGGATAGTAAAAGGCATCCTGAAAGTGGTAAGGCAAAATCTTAGTAACTCATCAATATATGCAGGTACGCTAAACTATGGTAATGGCAATTGTGACAATAAGGCTATCGTCACTGTAAACGGAGTTCCTCACGAAATAACTTTGCCGTAATTAAAATATTATTATACCTTTAAACCAGTTTTCATAGGGTACGGATTAAAAACGGGCCAGGGTTTCTACCCAGGCCCTATTAGTTATAATAACTCAAGCGTCAATTTCCATCTAAAGTGACTTGAAAATCCAGCCTTTTTCAGTAAAATATTTCAATGCACGGGGCAATGCATACTCTAATCTGGGTAATGCTTTTTCACTATCATGAAAAACAATAATGGAACCAGGCACAGATTTCAAAACAACATTTGCCAGGCAATTTTGTGGTGTAACTGAGTCATCAAAATCTCCACTTAGCACATCCCACATTACAATAGTTGGTTGTTTTCCTTTCATCACCGGTTTCAGGTTTTTTGCCTGAAAAGAACTGATGCGGCCATAAGGTGGCCTGAATAAAATACTATCAATACAATGAGATGCATCTGCAACATCTTTAAGATAAATATCATCATTCGTCTTCCAGCCATTGAGATGATTAAAAGTATGATTGCCTACAGCATGGCCTTCATCCTGAATTTGTTTATAAATTTCAGGATAAGCAATTACATTTTTACCAATACAAAAAAAAGTAGCCAGCGCATTGTACTGCTTCAATTGTTTTAAAACAAATGGTGTTGCTTCAGGGTGAGGGCCATCATCAAAACTGAGATAAAGTTCTTTTTCTTTTGTATCAATACTCCACAAATAGTTTGGGTAAAATTTTTTTAAAAGCCAGGGAGTTTTTACGAGGTAATATTTCACCCATTTTCTTTCCAAAATTGTTTTATTTAATACCTCTTTTTCCACTGCTTTGTTTTTTAAAAGTATAACATTATGCAAAGTAATTTTTTTACAGATTAATCGTTAATAGTTCTTTATTGCCTGAATAATCCTACAACCTGTTTATTTATGAAAACTAAAAAATTTTTAACCCTTTTTACAGTTAGTTCTGTACTTCTGCTCACTTCATGCCAGAAGAGCGAAGATGAAACGGATAGTGAAGTTGAAACTACTTTTAAAATGAGCGAAGACCAGGCTATATCTGAAAGCCTGAATGATGATGCCAATGTAGTATTCTTCGAAACATCCGTTAATGCAGGTCTTTACCGGACGAGCCAGCCAGTTCAATCCACTAACAGTTTAAGTTGTGCAACTGTAACCGTAACACCTCAAAATTCATTTCCAAAAACAATTGTTATTGACTTTGGCGCCGGTTGTACCAGCATCGATGGTGTTTCCCGCAAAGGAAAGATCAATATCATACTGTCTGATTATGTTCACAACAACGGCAGCAATGCTGTAATGACATTTGACAATTATTTTGTACAAGGCTTTAAAGTGGAAGGCACAATTACCTGGACTAATACCAGCACTCCGAATGGTATCAGTTGGACAAGACAAATTGCCAATGGGAAAGTAACTACTCCTTTGAGCGGCTATTACTGGTTGCATGAAGGCATTAAGTATGTAACACAAACTGCAGGATCAAGTACTCCCTTAAATCTTCTGGATGATGTGTACTCGGTTACCGGTAATCATACTGTAATTAATCCTGCCGGTAAAAGCAGAACAGCAACAATTCTTGAAGCATTAGAAAAGAAAACTATCTGCCATAATGTTTCTAAAGGAAAAATAAAAATTCAGGGAATCAATCACTTTGCTATTCTCGACTATGGTGATGGCACTTGCGATAATGTTGCTACTATATCTATTGATGGCAATCCTCCAAGAACGATTATACTTCCATAAAATATAATTTTAAAAATTACAATTAAACCGCTCTGATACATATCAGGACGGTTTTTTTATTCTCTACTTGTAAAAGCTTTCGTGAAACTTATCTTTGCCTTCTATGAGTAAAAGAGTTCGGGTACGGTTTGCCCCTTCTCCTACCGGCGGCTTGCATCTCGGTGGCATGAGAACAGTTTTATATAATTACCTGTTTGCAAAAAAACATGGTGGTGATTTTATTGTAAGAATTGAAGACACCGATCAAAGCCGATATGTACCCGGCGCTGAAGAATATATTTTTAATTGTTTGAAATGGGCTGGGCTTGAACCAGATGAAAGTGCAATACACGGCGGAGACTATAAACCATACAGACAAAGCGAACGAAAAGATATTTACAGAAAGTATGCAGAGCAACTTGTAAAAGAAGGACATGCTTATTATGCATTTGATACAACGGAAGAATTGGAAAAAATGAGGAATGATTTTAAAACAGATCACAATCATTCGCCGCAATATGATAGTTTGGTAAGAATGAAAATGCGGAACTCTGTTACTTTAACAGCAGATGAAACAAAAAAATTGTTGGATGAAGGAGCAAAACATGTTATCCGAATTAAAATGCCGGAGCATGAAACAGTAACGTTTAAAGATTTGATTCGTGGCGATATAAGTTTTGATACATCTGTAGTTGATGATAAAGTTTTATTGAAAGCAGATGGAATGCCTGCCTATCATCTTGCTGTTGTAGTGGATGATTATTTAATGAAAATTTCTCATGCCTTTCGTGGTGAGGAATGGCTATCCAGCGCTCCCGTACATATTTTATTATGGAAATATTTATTTGGGTTAAATGAAATGCCACAATGGGCACACTTACCATTAATACTTGGACCAAATGGTAAGTTGAGTAAAAGAGATGGAGCAAAATATGGTTTCCCTGTTTTCGCTATGAACTGGACAGATAATAAAACGAATGAACTAACTGAAGGTTTTAAAGAAAAAGGATTTTTACCAGAAGCATTTATTAACCTGCTTGCATTACTTGGCTGGAATGATGGAACTGAACAGGAAATTTTTACCAAAGAAGAATTGATTGAAAAATTTTCTATTGAAAGAGTGCATAGCGGCGGCGCAAAATTTGATTATGAAAAAGCAAAATGGTTCAATCATGAATGGATAAAGAAGTCGGGAGTCAGAAGTCTGGAGTTAGAAGTCAGAAACCAGCTGACAGAAAAAGGTATTGTTGATTTTAATGGTACGGTATTAGAAAAAGTAATTGAATTAGTAAAAGACAGATGCCATTTGCTTACCGATTTTTATGACCAGTCTTATTTTTTTTTTCAAACACCTGATAAATGGGATGCAGATGCAGTGAACCCAAAATGGAATGATGCGAAAAGGGATTTCTTTCTTTTATTTATTGATAAGTTATCAGGAATTAGTAATTGGGAGTTTGGAATTCTGGAAAATGAATTCAAATTATTAGCCGATGAAAAAAATATTAAACCCGGCGAAGTATTGTTGCCGCTTCGCATCATGCTGGTAGGTGGAAAATTTGGCCCCGGAGTTTTTAATATTGCAGAAATATTAGGAAAAAAAGAAACTATCAACCGGATAAAAATATTTTTGGAAAAATTCTAACCTTGTTTTTTTAATATTTCCATGACTGCAACAAAATCAGTTTCTCCCAATCCTTCAATAAGTTTCAAATCGTCTGAATTTAATTTGAATAAACCGGAAGTATTATCCATTACTTGCTTCGGTGTTCTGATACCTGGAATAATAGTTGACACCTCTGGATAACAAAGAATATAGCTCAGGGCCAATTGTGTTTTTGTACACTTATATTTTTCGCATAAAGCCCACACATCTCTCAGTGCATTATTTGATGCTTCAATCACTTCTTTTGTCAGCCGGTTTTTGCGGTGATCATTGGATGAGAAATCTGCCTGGGTATCAAATTTTCCCGTAAGCAATCCAAACTGCAAAGCCATTCTCACAATAACTCCATAACCGTTCTCAGAAGATTTTTTAAGCAATGGCAATGTTTTTTGATTGAGTAAATTAAGGACCAGCTGAAACCCGTTCCCGATTTTATTATCAATAAAAAATTCTGCTTCCGGTAATGGCTCAAATGTATTTAATGAAATTCCCCAATAAAGGATTTTTCCCTGTTGCTGTAATTGCTGCATCGCTTCAATGCACTCCCCGTTTTGTAAATGCAGCATCCTTGCTGAGTGCAGTTGGTAAAAATCAATTGAATCCCGGTTCAATCTCTTTAACGAATCATCACAGGCTTTTAAAATATATTCTTTTGAATAATCAACCGTGAATTGTTCGTTCCTGGAAACGTTACCAACCTTGGTAGCAATGATGACATCCTTTCTTTCACCAAGTGTTTTGCCCAGTAAATTTTCTGAATGACCCAGCCCGTAAATATCTGCTGTATCAAAAAAATTAATACCTGTATCCAGTGCTTCATGAATTGCTTTTACAGAAGTTTTATCATCCGCATCACCCCAGCCGATTGGAATATTCCCAATCATGGCTCCGCCGCCAATAGCCCATGCGCCAAAGCCGATTTCACTGACTAGTAAATC
>JANOJO010000535.1:0-6589 GCA_031418795.1 Bacteroidota bacterium
ACCACTCCTTCGGCTTTGTTTTTCGGGAGTAGTGTATATGATGAATTATAACATCCACTTTATTAGTGGTGATTCACCAGGAGTTTGGAACCTTGGCATTCAGATAGGAAGGGACTTAGCTGTGGTTAGCTCAATAGGGATACTGTACTGCATTCAGAAGTATTGGATAGAATTGTAAACTATAATGTTTGATGCAAAAAGCATTAAACATTACAGACACACTCAGAGTTCAACAAAAAATTTGGATTTACTAAAACGGCTTAAAACAGGGGATATGGGAAACGATTGATAAAAGTCAATCAGACTGCTAAAATAGTAAGAGTTTTTAAAAATTCAAACACATCTGGAAAAAAATTTTAAGATTTAATGTATTAAAATGTCCAAAGGACTCATTAAGGAGAAAAAATAATCCTCATAAAGCCCTTTACAAATGAAAATTATAGAACGTAACTCCCTTTACCACACCTATTAAATATATAGATAAGCACTTTATTCTGTAAAAAATTGAAAACTCAGGCTTTAGTAACCCGGCTTGACCATTTTAAGGTTTTTTGCAAAGTTTCTTCAGTAGTTAATGTAGTATTATCCAAGAGCATTGCATCATCAGCCTTTTTTAAAGGGCTTTCTTTACGGTTGCTGTCAATATAATCCCGCATTTCTAAATTATTTTTTACTTCCTCGATTGTAATGTTTGGGTTTTTCTCATAAAGTTCTTTGAATCGCCTTTCCACTCTTACTGCAATATCTGCTGTCATAAATATTTTCAGTTCGGCTTTTGGAAAAACCACCGTGCCAATATCCCTGCCATCCATCACCACTCCTTTTTTCTTACCCAAATACTGCTGCTGCAATACTGCAAACTGCCTCACTTCTTTAATAGCAGCCACTTCACTTACTTTTTCTGCTATCACCAGTTCACGAATCAGGTATTCCACATTTTCTCCGTTGAGATAAATTTCTGATTGGCCACTTTTGTCACTAAAAACAAATTCAAGGTTTATTGTTTTAAGAGCCTCTTTTACTTTTTTAGTTTCTGTCCAGTTAATATGATTTCTTAAAAAATAAAGTGTGATGGCCCGGTACATAGCGCCACTGTCCACATACAGGTAGCCAAGTTCTTTGGCTAATAGTTTAGCCAAAGTGCTTTTTCCACAACTGCTCCAGCCATCAATGGTGATAATTATTTTTTTTGACATTGGTTACAAATTTAATTTAATGGCATTAATAGCGGTTATTCAATATTTGTTTAAAAAAATAATCAAAATCTTTTCTTTAAAGGAAAAGTAAAATTGAAGTGTAAGCAAAATACAATCAAAAACAAAAACATTACTTTTGACAGCCATTTGAAAAAAAAATTCTAACAGTTGTTTGTAAAGTAAGATGAAAACAATTTAATATGACAAACAAAGTAACAAAGATTGGCGTACTTACTTCGGGTGGCGATGCACCGGGAATGAATGCAGCTATCCGTGCTGTGGTAAGGACCGGATTATATCACGAACTGGAAGTTTATGGCATCATGCGTGGATACCAGGGTTTGATTGAAGATGATATTGTAAAAATGGAATCCCGTTCTGTCGCAAATATTATTCAGCGGGGCGGCACTATTTTAAAAACAGCCAGGTGCAAAGAATTTTTTGAATACGAAGGAAGAAAAAAAGGATATGAAAATTTAAAAGCAAGGGGTATTAATGGATTGATCATTATTGGTGGTGATGGCTCTTTTCGCGGCGCAGTAAAATTCAGCGAGGAGTTTGATATTCCCTGCATCGGCATTGCCGGCACAATTGATAAAGATATTCAGGGTACCGATTTTACAATTGGATTTGACACAGCAGTGAATACTGCCGTAGAAGCCATTGATAAAATCCGGGATACAATGGATGCACACGACCGGATTTTTATTATTGAAGTGATGGGCCGTGATGCCGGATATATAGCCTTGCATAGTGGAATAGCAACCGGTGCAGAAAATATATTACTGCCTGAAAGAAAAACAGACATTGATGATATAGTTGCTTCTTTAAAAGAAAAAGAAAGAAGAAAAAAATTGGTGAACCTGATAGTGGTAGCTGAAGGTGATGATTTTGGCGGCGCCAATGAAGTACAAAAAGTTTTACAGGAAAATTTACCCAAAGCTGAAATAAGAGTTTGCATATTGGGGCATATTCAAAGGGGTGGATCTCCCTCATGTCTTGACCGGTTAATAGCCAGTCGCATGGGCTTTCATGCAGTTGAAAGTTTAATGGAAGGAAGATATAATGTATTTGTAGGAATTCAAAATAACAAAATGCATTATGTGCCATTGGAAAATGCAGTAAAGAGCAAAGGAAAAATAAGCGATGAGTGGATGCGGATTGTAAAAATTCTTGCCAGTTAATTTTAAATCATATTGCTGGTTACTGGTATCTAAAATTCCGAAACAATAATCAGAAACCAGAAATAAAAACAAGCTTATGTCAAAAAACTTAGATAAATATTACTACAAACAAATGAATAAAGCAGCAGGACTTGAACATAGCAACCACCGTACAAAAATAGTTGCCACAGTAGGCCCCGCATGTGATACATATGAAAAACTTCTTGGCCTGGTAAGAGCAGGCGTCAATGTTTTCCGTCTTAATTTTTCACACGGCAGCCATGAGGATAAAACAAAAATTATTGAACATATACGTGAGATAAATAAAACAGAACCTTTTAACCTGGCTATTATTGGCGATTTGCAGGGGCCAAAATTAAGAGTAGGTGAAATAGAAAACGGTTCGATGATGGTAGTGGCAGGAGATGTACTCACTTTTACCAATGAAAAACTCGTTGGCACCAAAGAAAAAATTTATGTCTCTTACCCCAATCTTCATAAAGATGTAAAAATCGGCAACATCATTATGATTGATGATGGCAAATTAGAAGTAAAAGTAACCAGCATAGAAAAAAACAATGATGTAAAAGTGACGGTTATTCTTGGCGGCATTCTTTCATCCAAAAAAGGAATTAACCTGCCCGATACTAAGATTACATTGCCGGCATTGACAGATAAAGATTTGATTGACCTGGAATTTATTATTGAACAGGAATTAGACTGGGTAGCTTTATCTTTTGTTCGCAGTGTGAAAGACCTGATTATTCTCCGCAACAAATTGCATGAAAAAAAGAGCAAGACAAAAATAATTGCCAAGATAGAAAAACCAGAAGCCATTGAAAACATCCGCGACATCATTGTAGAATCAGATGGCATCATGGTAGCCCGTGGCGACCTGGGAGTAGAATTGCCAATAGAAAAAGTTCCATTAATTCAAAAACAAATTATTCGCAAATGCCTGCACAGAGCAAAGCCGGTAATAGTAGCCACGCAGATGATGGAAAGCATGATTGAAAGAACAAAACCAAACCGGAGTGAAATAACGGATGTGGCCAATGCAGTGCTTGAAGGCGCCGATGCGGTAATGCTGAGTGGTGAAACTGCTACCGGTGCACATCCAATATTAGTAGTGGAAACCATGAAGAAAATAATTGAAGAAGTGGAAAAAACAGATTATCACTACGACCTTGAGGAAGAATTGAAACCTCAAATTCACTCTCCTTCTTTTTTAAGTGATGCCATTTGTTACAACGCCTGCAAGCTGGCAAGGGATACAAATGCACAGGCATTAATAGGTATGACACAATCAGGTTATACTGGTTTTATGCTGAGCAGTTACCGGCCCAAAGCGCCTTTGTTTGTTTTTACCAAAGAAAAAAGTTTGGTAAATCAACTGAGCCTGAGCTGGGGAGTTAGAGCAATTTTTTATGATGATGAAGAAAGCCTTGATGATATTATTTCTGATGAAATAGATATTTTAAAAGAAAGAGGTTTTATAAAAACCGGCGACATTGTGGTAAGTACCGGCAGTACACCTGTTCATCTTCATTTACCCACCAATACATTAAAGATTACAAAAATTGACTAAATAAAAAAGCTGCATAGTTTTCAATCACGATGCAGCTTTCAATTTTTTTTCAAAATCATCTCCACATAACTAATATTGTTGCAGCTATTACATGACCGGCAACATGATAACCGTTATTTATAAAATATAATGCGGTTGGTTTGTTTTCATAAACATAATTTATTCCAACTGCAGTGGAAGAATAACAAAGCCCGGTCAGCAACCCGATTTTTATCCCGTACATATAATTCACATCAAAGTTCACCTTCACAATTAATATTGATAAACCGATGCAGGTAACAAGCATCAGTAAAAAAGAGCCGGCCATCATTTTACCCATTCCTTTTTTTATGTCAGGATTATTTACATCTAATTTCAGCAAGGTTGCCCATTTTTTTCCAAACAATGCTTTGGAATACCACAAAGCGCCCAAAATAAAATAAGCAAACGTTGCTACTAATACTGCAAGCCAGTTTAATTGAGAAAAAAGTTCTTTAATCATAATCGTTGATTTTGGTTTGAATGGAAAAGCTATGCAGTAAAAATGAGATTACAAAAAATTGGGTAAAAAAAAACCTACTGAGTTGTCAGAGGGCTGTTAATAGATAAAGAGCAATTATAATTTTTTTATACGAATATTCCTGAACCAAACATTATTACCATGATCCTGCAAACCAATTTTTCCTTTTTTATAGGTGCCAAAATCAGGTTTGTCTTTAAACTTACTTCCTGCAATCATTTTTTTCCAGTTATCATCCCACATGGTAGTTGACACTACGTTTTCCCCATTGAGCCAGAAATCTAATTTGCCATTGAGTGATTTTATTTCCACCTGGTTCCATTCAAGTGCCGGCTTCACCGTTTCTTTTGATGATGAAATCAAATCGTATAAATCTCCGGCACGATGTTTTATTATTTTTGAATCAGGATGGCATTTGTTATCCAACACCTGCATCTCCGGCCCGGTCTCCCAACCCCAAACATATTTTGCTGTGTCTTCATTTATGTAAATGATGATGCCGCTGTTGCCGCAGGTATCAATCTTCCAGTCTAATTTCAAATGAAAGTTATCAAACTCTTCATCCGTAAGAATATCACCGCCACCTTTTATCTGCCAACCTGCCTGTCCGGTAGGCAGGTTTTCTTTTTCTGATGCATCAAGTTTTAACTGACCACTGTCTGCCTTCCATGCTTTTCCAATTACAGTATCGCCGTATTTATGCCAGCCCTTTGTAGAAGTACCGTCAAATAAAAGTTGCCATCCATCTTTTTTTTCTTCTTCAGTCAGGCTTGTTGTCATAGTATCTTTTTTTTCTTCTTTTTCATCGGATGAACTGTCAATGCACCCAAATAATGAAACAGTTAATAAACAAACAAAAATTTTTTTCATGTAAAATTTATTTTTTTAATAATAAAACATACTTAGCAACCGCTTCTGCATCTTCCTGTGTAAATGTTGAGTGTGGCGCCATTGGCACTTCGCCCCACACTCCTGCACCTCCGACAATTATTTTATGAGCAAGATATTTGATAGCTGTATCCTGACCTGCATATTTGTTGGCAACATCACGCCAGGCTGGCCCGATATTTTTTTCATCAATCTTATGACAGGTAAAGCAATCGCTTTTTGCTGTAATCTCAAGTCCTTTTTGATAATCAGGATTGTCGCTCAGTTCTTCTGTTTTTGCAGGAACTGTTTCAGTTTCAGTTTTTTTATCACCACCTCCACTGCATGCAGCAAGTATTGCCAATACAGAAATAATTATAAATGTTTTTTTCATACAGAGATTTTTAAATAGTTAAGCAAATGTATTTATTATTCCAATCCTAAAATTTTGCGATTTAAATTTTCATCTGAACCCTGCCCGGCAAAATCATCAAATGCTTTTTCAGTAACACGGATAATATGATTCTTAATAAACTCAGCTCCTTCCTTTGCGCCATCTTCCGGATGTTTGATGCAGCACTCCCACTCCATCACGGCCCACCCGGTATAATTATATTGTGTCAGTTTGCTGAAGATAGATTTAAAGTCAACCTGCCCATCGCCTAATGAACGGAAACGACCAGCACGGTCAATCCAATTTTGAAAACCACCATACACACCTTGTTTACCCGTTGCATTAAACTCTGCATCTTTTACATGAAACGCTTTTATACGTTCATGATAAATATCTATATAAGAAAGATAGTCGAGGCATTGTAATACAAAATGCGAAGGGTCGTAAAGCAAACAAGCTCTTTTATGATTATTTACTTTCTCCAAAAACATTTCATAACTGATACCGTCATGCAAGTCTTCTCCCGGATGTATTTCATAACAAACATCCACGCCACATTCATCAAAATAATTGAGTATCGGCAGCCAGCGATTGGCTAATTCCTTAAAACCTGTTTCTACCAAACCAGCAGAACGTTGCGGCCACGGATAAACAGTATGCCAGAGTAATGCACCACTAAAAGTGGCATGTGCATTCAATCCTAAATTCTGTGATGCCTTTGCTGCGTATTTCAATTGCTGCAAGGCCCACTCCTGTCTTGCCTTAGGATTTTTCTTTACTGCATCCGGTGCAAAGCCATCAAACAAATCATCATAAGCAGGGTTAACAGCAACCAACTGACCTTGTAAATGCGTAGAAAGTTCTGTTATTTCCAAACCACAT